>CANRIJ010000096.1 GCA_947630635.1 uncultured Spirochaetaceae bacterium
CCGCCGGAGCCATAGTGACACTGGTCGGAACAGTGGATAAGACAGCAGCCGGAGAAAACAGCCTCTATCTGAAATCCTCAGATGTGATTCTTGTGACCGTCGATGGAAGCGATTCAGATGTATCGACTCTCTCAAGCGGCACAGGAACCATAACCCTTGATGCGTCAGGCGCAACCCAGACTCCTACATCCTCTGTAGATGGCCTCGCCGGAAGCATAACTCTTGCTGCCTCTGGATCCGGAACCTACAAAGTAACGGCATCAGGAACACTGACCGCGCCTCAGTCAAGCGAGTCAGCGCTCAATAGCCTCACAGCGCTTGAGTGGACAAGCCCACAAGGAACCATTGGCGGAGTAACTAATCCACAGTCAATCAAGATTCAGGGAGAAGTAGCTGAGGGCAAGTTCACAATCAGTGACGTCACAGTCTCTGGAACCTAATATCCTCTTCTCCCCCTCTTCCGCCATTATGCATAGGCAGAGGGCGCCATATGGAAGGAGAGAGATGGAGAGAGGGGAAATTGCTTTTTGTGCTTGATCTGTATGCTTAGATGATAAAAGCCTAGTAGGAAGTTTATTTAATTCTCGATATGATACTGAAAACAAAAAAGCTGCACATAAAAAGCGCAGCTCTTTGACTCTATGTTTTTTTCGCTCAGTCTTCCTCTATTGGGTATGTTATCTCTTCCAAGAGATCCACTAGCGGCTGGTTATCGCCATCTATTGCTGATATCGAAGCCTCCAGAAGGGAATCGGAATCGGCATTGATCCAATCGACCTCATATTTAGATCTATGGGCGAGATGAGTGACAAAGAATCTAGTGGTTCTTCCGTTTCCATCAAAGAATGGATGGATTGATTCAAGCTCCCCCATTATATATGAGAGCTCGTTTATAAAATCATCCTCATCCTCAAATGCTTTAAGATAATCACTCTCCTTGAGCTTCTTAAAGAGATTCCTCAAAAGTCTTGGAACCTCCTTAACAGGCACAAAATCCGTTCTCTTTGAGGCATCAATCTCTCGAATCTTCCCTGCATCCGGATAGATGTCAGAGAAGAGTCTCTTATGAACCGTAAGGTAGTATTCAAGATCGGGCTCTCTATTGATTGGGTCTACAAAGAGTCCTGCTGTCCTAATTGAGGAGATCATGAGATCCACATCATCAAGCCTATCTCTGTCCTTGATACCCAGATAATTCAGCGGACACTTTGTGCCCTCATAGTATCCAGGCTTCAATTTGCTATCGAAGTCTCTCTTTAAACCATGCTCCTCAAAGTATGCATCTATTACTTTTGACGAATCTGCATCCTCTTCAAGTATGTCAGAAAACAACCGCTCCTCTTCCTCAGACAGGCTCTCATCTCCCTCTGAGCGAAGTGTGAATTTAATATAATTGAGGCAATAATCTAAACTTGGCCCTTTCATACACTGCCCTTAAGCTCTGTATACTTAGTCTTACTACCCTTAGAGAGCTCAACTGGATATTTCTCTGCATTCTTTTTGAGCTTATTCTGGATTATTTCATCTAAGTCAAAGCCCATAATATCGGCAAAGCTGACTGAGTAGATCAGAATATCCGCAAGTTCTTCCTTCATTCTATCTCTGCTCTTCTTCTCTGCCTCCTCGCTTGTATTCCACTGAAAAAGCTCTAAAAGCTCAGATGACTCAAGGGATATCGAGATAGCCAAATCCTTAGGATTGTGGAATTTTCTCCAATCTCGCTCATCCCTAAAAGAAAGAATGGCAGATATACTGTCGTCGCTCATGTCTCAATCTTATCAATTACAGAGTTATAAAACAATAAATAGAGGCTAGCTCTCTGGTTTTGTTCCGATTCTATGGAGAAGAGAGAAGAAGATTCTCCAAAAGAGCCTTCTCTTATCCCAAGAATATGCCTTGAACTTCCTTGCCATAACTGCGACTCTTCTTGCGGCCTTTTTAGGGAATTCCCCAAAGTCCTCCGCTCCCGATGAATCAAGAACATCAAAAACCTGATTGCAAAAAAGCTCTCTCTCATCCAGTGGAAAAGATCCAATCCACCCATTTACGACATTCTCATATTTAAGGGACCTAGGATTGCGCTTAGACTCAATAAAATGAGCGTTTTCTATCTCCCAAGAAAAGAGATCATGCTGGAACATCCCCTTTTTATAGGATCTCACAACAAAGTCAGGAGAAAGATGGTATTGAAGCACTCCAATGAAAGAGCAATCGGGTATGATGCACACGACCTTCTCTCTTTCAAGGTCATCTAGCCAATCTCTTGAGCATGTTCCAGGCCCATCATTGTCAAAGACCCTTATAACTCTCTTTCTATCATCTTGATTAAGTCCGAGGTAGCTATAAAGAGCTATGGTTCCACCCTTACTGTGTCCAAGTATTATAACCGGCTTAGAGTATGTCTTCATAACCCTGTGAAGAAAGGCTCTCCCCTCCTGCATGGAGGGCACAATCTTCTCATAGCACATAGCCATATCCTCTCTCCATCCTGAGAGTGAATTATCTGTTCCCCTATAGGCGACTATAAGAGCCTTTCCGATATCAAAGAGAGATGCGCCAAACTGCTTTCCCTTGCTCTTGACCCCGACTGCCTCGCATATAGTTACATCTGAAAATCGCTTTGAAAAGGCGCATGCTTTTAATATCTCAAGATCTGCCTTCTCCCTATACTCAATTCCATCCTTTTTCCCATCAACGATATTAAAGTAGAAATCATGTATGCTCATCGGCATATCCAAATAATTCTCAAAATAGACATATGAGAGCACAGAGAATACCAGCTGATCCACCAAGGAGAAACTTCTCTCCCAAAATGAATCATTTCCATACTTCAGAATATAGTCTTTGAGCGGTAATCTCTTCATTTCTCTTACCGCTCTAAAGATAACTATAAAAGGTTTATAAATACTTGTTTTTGACGCTTTAGACTGAGAATCCCAGTGTTATTGAAGTAGATAGGCTCATTGCCTGTGCAGGAAGCATATATCTGAAGTCGATATCCATTCCAAGTGAGACTGTGCTATTGAATCTTCCCCTGAAGCCGATATTCGCAGGAATATAGTAGCCAGAAGAGAAGATGCCCCAATTGCCAAGAGAATGGCCAAACTGCTTCTCTGTTGCCTCGTCCTTTATCTGCTGATTCAAGAGCGTGTATCCAATGCCACCGCCCAGATAGAAATCGAAATATCTATTTCCAAGGTAGATCATTGCCTTGATATCAATAGATGAGTCATACCACCAGCTTTGGGGATTGAAGAAATTCTTCATCTCTGGAGTATTTGCCCAATCGCCTGCAATAGGCATAACAACACAGGAAAGGTCAGTTCTGAGTCCAAGACCAAATGGACCTGCATGATAGATATTCTGGAAGTCTATGCCAAAGCCATATCTTGTATAGGGCACTCCGAAGAGATTCCAGCCAGCCTCAGTCGGAACGATGGCTGGTATGAAATTGGCAGCACCTGCAGAGAGAAGGAAGTTAGTGACATAGCCATAGACAAACTTTGCCTCCTTGGGCTTTCGAGTTATGGGGCTTCCATCCAAATTCTCACCCTCTACTTCAGAAATCAGATTTCCATCCGAAGTATAGTCATCTGCATTCTTTCGGCTGTATAGCATGGCCGGAGCCACTGACACGGCACTATCAGACCAGGTAAGTCCATCGTAGCTCGACTGCAGATAGAGAGTATGATCCTCATATGGATCAAGCCCAGTTGCCTTATAATCCATTACCCTATATGAGACAACGGTCCAGCCATCCTCATCTTCGCCATCGACTTGATATCTGTAGTATTGGACTTCGGGGTCTCTATCACCCCACTCCCATGTAACACTCATTGTCTGAGTGGCAAATAGCGAAACCGATAGAAAAAGCAAAAATGCCAAAATCAAGATCCTCTTAAAACTCATGGCTCTCTCCTTCCACTAGTCATTTAAATTCTAAAATAAAATGCACCCAAAAATGAATATTAATCTTGCTTATAGAGGCAAGAGCTTTGGGTGTAAAATAATTTTATGGAAAAGAGTATCAATATCTGCGTATTTTCAGCGTCCTCTATGGGAAATGACCCGATTTATGAAGACAAAACAATAGAACTTGGAAAGGAAATTGCAAAGCGGGGAATGGATTTGGTCTATGGAGGCGGCAACAGAGGCCTCATGGGCGTTCTTGCCCACTCTGTCACAAGTCAAGGAAGAAGGGCAATCGGAGTTCTTCCCGAGAGCATGAATATAGATAGAGTTCTAAAGGGAAGCGCACATACTCAGCTCATAATCACTCACGACATGCATGAGAGAAAGAGAACAATGTATGAGATCTCAGATGCATTTATTGCAATTCCAGGAGGAATCGGAACCATTGAGGAGATAATGGAGATCTACACCTGGAAGCAGCTTGGATACCACAAGAAGAATGTCGCTCTTTTCAATCCCCTCGGATATTGGAATCCACTTGTTAAAATGCTTGATAAAGCCGAAGACGAGGGATTCCTTACCCTCGAGGCAAAGAGCGCGCTAATAGTCGAAGAGTATCCAAAGATTCTCATAGATAGACTATTAAGCGAAAAACAGGACCTGCCAGAGAAAATCTAGATAAAAACACTTTCATATTGACTCAGAGAGCATAATGCAACTAATATTTATATACCCCCTTAGGGTATATGAAAAATTATGTCTGAATGTTCTAAATGCAAAAGCACAAAACGCGATGAAAAAGAGAAAAAGCTACTGACAAATAGGCTTCTAAGAGTCGAAGGGCAGATTAGAGGCATAATAGATATGGTAAAAGAGGACTCCTACTGCATTGATATAATCACGCAGGTACAGGCAGCAAACGCAGCTTTGAAAAGCTTTTCCAGAGCTCTTTTGAATGAGCATATGAGAAGATGCGTAAAGAGAGATATCCTAAGTGGAGACGAGAGCACCTTAGATGAGCTTGATGGTCTCTTTGAGAGAATGATGAAATGAGAGCCTTCAATATAACTGGCATGAACTGCGCAGCCTGCTCTGCACGAGTTGAGAAGGCAGTATCAAAGGTAAAAGGCGTCAAATCATGCTCGGTCAGCCTCCTTACAAACTCCATGGGCGTTGAAGGAAATGCCAGCGATAGCGATATCATCAAGGCAGTTGAGAGGGCAGGATACGGAGCATCGGTAAAAAATAGAGAGAAGAAAGAGAAAAGCGAGGACGATCTAAAGGACAGAGAGAGCCCTAAGCTTCTCAAAAGACTTATTGCCTCATCAGTTCTAATGCTTATTCTGATGTACTTCACAATGGGAGTAATGATGTGGAATTGGCCAGCTGGCGCCTTCTTTGAGAAGAGCCACACCGCACTGGGACTATTAGAGCTTCTGCTGACTCTCTCTGTAATGATCATAAACGGAAAGTTCTTTATCAGCGGCTTTAAGAGCATCATACATCTTTCTCCGAATATGGATGCACTTGTTGCCATGGGATCCTCGGCAGCATTCATCTACTCAACCTACGCTCTCTTTATGATGGCCTACTCTGAATCAACAGGAGACCACAGGACAGCAGGCATGTACATGAATTACATGTACTTTGAATCCGCTGCCATGATATTGACGCTTATTACTCTCGGAAAGCTCTTGGAATCAATATCAAAGGGCAAAACCACAAATGCCATCAAATCGCTAATGAAGCTATCACCTAAGACAGCAACCATTTTAGTAGACGGCAAAGAGGTTGAAGTAAGCGTAGATAACCTCCATATAGATGACATCTTTATAGTGAAGCCCGGGGAGAATATTCCAGTTGATGGGGTGGTTATAGAGGGAGAGAGCGCTGAAAATGAATCTGCCCTTACCGGCGAGAGCATTCCTGAGGATAAGAGCGTTGGCTCCCAGGTATATAGCGCCACAGCA
>CANRIJ010000097.1 GCA_947630635.1 uncultured Spirochaetaceae bacterium
AAAGCAAATATAGAGTGCGTGGCCCAATTAGGTATTCCAGCATCTCCAGGGTGGTGAGAAGCGCTTTCTTCTTTCCCTCTCTTATTTCTCTTATCCTTCTCTCCCTCTCATTTCTATCAAGGCCTCCTACAAGGGCCACGCACTCTATATTTGCTTTTCTAAATCGCTCTTTCTGGTCATTAATAAGCGATCTGAGAGGATAGATAATAAGGCTGAGGCCTCTTTCAAGGATTATAGGTATCATAAAGCATAGGCTCTTACCTGATCCTGTAGGGAGATTTATGAGAGTTGCCTCTCTCTCACGCCTCTCCTCACTCTCCAAATAGTTTCTGATAATAAGCTCTTGGTAGGGCTTGAGGTAGGTGACACCGCACCTTCTCATAGCCTCTTTTAGTCTATTTTCGTCCATATATATCTATATTCAAAAAAGCGAATATTTTCCAAAAATCGATATTGTGTTTCCATTTAGATATGAGAAGAGCAGATAGAGAGATAAAGGATAGAGGAGAAATAGAGCGCCTTATCAAGAGCTTTGCAGTTATGAGAGTAGGCTACAGTGACTCAGGCGAGGCATATATAGTCCCAGTTGACTATCTTCCGGAGTTTGGCGATGGCATATCACTCTATTTTCATGGAGCAGCTCAGGGAAGAAAATACGAGCTCTCCAAGAGTGTGAAGAGCGTCTCATTTGAGATGGATAGAATGCTCTCTCATGCTGAGAAGAGAGAGAACGAGTTTACCACACTCTATGAATCGGTTATGGGCAGGGGGATAATAGCTGAAATCGAGGACCTGGATGAGAAGAGAAGGGTGCTCAGCGCCCTTGTAAGGCGCTATTTCGAAAAAGAGCCGCTCCCATTTTCGAGTGAACTCGTTATGAGAACGGCCATATTTAAAATAGATGTGACTTCAGTTCAAGCTAAACGCCACTCTTAGCACTTGCCGCCCTTGATTGAGCAGCTTGCCTTTTTTGGCGGAACTGCGATAATCCTCTCAAGCTCCGGATTCTTTTTCAGATTCTCCACAAGCGCTCTGGCTCTTGCCTTGTTCACATAGTCAGGATCCTCGAATGTGTAGTGGAAGTTCGTATGAACATCATATGTTCCATCCATGAGAGCATGGGCATCCTCTGTCATTACCAGCTCCTCATCTGTTGGGATAACGAAGATCTTAACTGGGCTGTCATCTGCCGATATGACTGTCTCTGCATTTCTGCAATGCGATAGTGCGTTCTTTTTCTTATCAAGCTTGATTCCGATGCTCTCAAGGCCCTCGGTTGCAAGCTCTCTGATATGATCGCCCATCTCTCCGACTCCGGCTGTGAAGACAATGGCATCGATTTTTCCGATAGCAGCAGTGTATGCGCCAATATACTTCTTGATTCTATAGGCTTCCATTCTAGTTGCGAGGTCTGCTCTTTTATCGCCCTCATCAGCTGCAGCCTTTACGTCTCTTCTGTCCTGTTTGCCGCAGATTCCTACTAGTCCTGATTTCTTGTTTAAAATCGTATCCATCTCAGAGACTGTGAGACCTGTGTTGTTTGAGATATATGGGATGATTGCAGGGTCCATGTCTCCGCTTCTCGAGCCCATCACAAGTCCCTCAAGAGGAGTAAGACCCATTGATGTGTCGATTGAGACGCCATTTTTGACTGCACATGCAGATGCGCCATTTCCAATGTGGAGGATAATTACATTTGTATCCTTGTTCTCTTTTCCCAAGAGGACTGCAGCTCTCTTTGCGCAGTAGAGGTGGCTTGTTCCGTGAAAGCCATATCTTCTTACGTTGTACTTCTCATACCACTCGTAGGGAAGGGCATACATATATGCCTCATCCGGCATTGTCTGGTGCCAGGCTGTATCTAAGACTATTGCCTGTGGAACATTTGGCATGAGCTTTCTTGCAACCTCTATTCCCGTGATGTTGGCTGGCATGTGAAGCGGTCCAAGCGGGATGAGCTCTTTGAGCTCTTCAAGGATCTTGTCGTCAACAAGGGTCGATTTCTTGAATTTCTCTCCTCCATGGAGAAATCTGTGTCCGACAGCTCCAATCTCGCTAAGGTCCTTTATGCATCCATATTTCTCATCTACAAGCATTTTGAGAACCAGGTCTATTGCCTCTTTGTGAGTCGGGGCTGAGAACTTTGCCTCGTATGTCTCTTTTCCAAGAGTCTTCTGTTCGATTGTGGAATATTCAAGTCCAATTCTCTCAACAAGTCCTACTGTAATGACTTCTTTCTTATCCCAGTCATAGACTTGGTATTTTGCTGAAGAGCTTCCGCAGTTAAGGGTGAGAATTACCATTTGAGTCTCCTTTCTAGTTTATTACGGTATATGAGTATAAACCATTTGGTGGCGGTTGTCAGACTATTGAGTGAGCGGAATGGAGTAGGGACCGGCCTCAATATAGTATATCCTCATGTCCTCAAGTCTTTTTCCCGTTCGCTTTTCTATATCCTTCAGTGCGCCCTCTATTGCCTTTGAGTAGATGTCTCTATCATAAATTGGGGAGTCTTTTGCTAAAAAAGATCTCATATCCACACCAGGAAGAAGGGCAAAGTCCTCACTCTCTATTTGAGGTGCGAAGAAGTAGCTTTTATCCATATCTGTCTTCTTGTAGACCTTTGCCCAAAGCTGGACTTGCCACTGCTCAGGAAGAAAGACCCATGCGCTGCTCTTAATCAGATTAATGAATCTATCGCTTCCAAGAAGCTTCAATAGCGCCAGTGTCACTCTGTAGTTAGCTGAGCCGATTCTATTTCCCCTATCTGTGATATTTGCTATCTCCAAGAGGTATCCTCCCTCTTTGAGTGCGCCCAGTGCTGCAACTGCGCCCTTTGCGCACTGGTAGTGGTTTATTCCCACAAAGCCCGCGTGCGTAATGACGATATCGGACTCTTCTTCAATTTTGATCCTTACGCTCTCTACAACCTTATCACGTGCCTTCTCATGTGCCTTCTCTAGGTCCCCTGAGAAGACTCCGGTGATTCTGAAGTCTCTATCAAGTGTTACATTCACCATGAAATCAACATGAGCAAGATGGGCTATTTCAAGGCTCTCATCGCTCACGGGGTTGCCTTTTGTATTGAGATCTCTTGAGTTTGGGTCTCCCATAAGCTCTGGGCCATGGAAGATGTAGGTGGACTCCTCTCCGATTATTCCAGGGCAGACTGCCTTTCTTCCTCCGGAGACTCCTGCCATAAAGTGGCTTTCAACAAGGCCGGTAATGATCTTCAGATCCGCCTCTTTGTAGAGAGTGTCAATCATGGCCCTTGTGCCTCGCTTTGTCGTTCCGACGTAGCTTAGGCGCTTTTTATCCTTGGGAAGATGATTGAGGACTCTGATTTTAAGGTCCTTGATTCTCTCATCAAGCATCTCCCAGATCTCATCTTCCTCCATCTCTCTATGCATGCCAGTTGCAATGAGTATGAGTATCTCATCGCTTTTGAAGCCCGCACTTAAGAGGGTGTTGATAATCGGAAGGATAATGCCCTCTTCTCCCTTATAGGGAACGGGCCTAGTGTTGTCAGAGACGAGTATTGTCGCCTTTGCCCTCTCGTTTTTCCTCTTTTTGTCTTTGGCGATCTCCAAGAGGCTTTTTGAGCCAATTGGATTAAGAAGGGACTTCTCAATCTCGCTCTTTGGGTCCTTGAGAGGCCTCTCCTCCTTCATTTTCAAAACGATGGTATTATCAGGTAGCTCTAATGGGGAGAAATCTTCTCCAAATGGGTTTTTTACTCTCATATTTTTTAAACAGAAGCCCCTCATCTGAGGGGCTGATTTTACATTTCCTTTATGAGTTTGAAGTCGCCTGAGGCTGCTGCCTCTAGAATTGGAAGCATGAACTCATCAACATCATCTGCTGTCATCGGAACCGGCATATTCTGAAGCTTCATCTTCAGATCTGGGTCATGTGCTGCCTTCATTGCTCTTGGAATGTGAATTTCAACGCTGAATTTCTCAATGTCTGTGAGCTTTGTTGGGGCTCCGATAGAGGCGCTGAAATTGATCATAGCCTCAGCAACTGCCTCAGCTAGCTCTCTTCCGGATAGCGCGTCAATATCCTTGTCGGTAAAGCCATACTTTTTAAAGACACTGCCTACGACTTTGAGCTGTTTTTGTATTGCCTTTGAGTAGAAGACAGCGTAGTAGGGGTTCATGACTCCGCATGCTGTTCCGTGTCCTACGCAGTCGACGAGGCTGAAGGATGTCATGTGTGCGCCGCTTGTGCCGCCGACCATGATTGCGTAGCCGCCAAGATCTGTCGCAAGTCCTATTGCCTCTCTTGCCTTGATATCTGCTGGGTTCTTGATTATGTCCTTTGCATACTCAAGTACTAGGCTGATTGCTGTCTCGCAGAGCTCCTTTGCCCTCTCATAATTCTCGCCCTTTGCTCCGCAGAAGACCTCGAAGGTGTGGGAGATGGCATCCAAGGCTCCATCAATTGTCACTGATAGCGGCATTGTCTTAGTGACTTTGTAGTCGAAGACGGCCTTGGCAGGGACAATTGCCGGATCGACAATCAGCTTTTTCTGACCTAAGACTGGATCTGTGATGTTTGAGTATTTGGTAAGGTGCGCTCCAGAGGAGGCAGAGGTCTGTACTGCGATTACTGGAATGAGCTTTAAAGAGGTCTCTTTTAGATACTCAGATACCTTGCCTGTTCCGAAGTAGGCATCAATTTCCGGGGTGATCTTCTCTCCGAGGGTAGCAAGCATTGATGCTGCCTTGCATGCATCGATAGTCGATCCTCCGCCTACTGCGATTATTGAGTCTGGCTTGTAATCCAGAACATAGGTTGTAAGTCTGTAGACATCCTCTCTTGGTGCATTTGGCTTTGCGTCCGGCGCTATTTTTCCACCGGCAATCTCAACTCCTGCCTCTTTCAGTGAAGCCTCAATTTCCTCGGCAACCTCTTTCATGTAGGTTGTATTGGAGACAAGAAGTGCCTTTTTGCCAAAGCCCTTAGCGAGCTTACCTACCTCTTTTAGGCATCCAACGCCTAATGTGTAATTGGGAAATGCCTTTCTGAGAATGTCATAAGCTTTCTCAAAATTATTCATATCTCCTCCTATTTCAAAAGTTCTTTGGCATTTTTGGCTATGTTCTCAGCAGAGAGTCCAAACTTTGCCAGTAGCGGAATGTATGGACCAGTCTCGCCGAATCTATCCTCAATGCCAATATTCTTTACTTTGCATTTGATCTGCTCTAAAAAGCCCTTTTCGGCAATTGCAGATGAAAATCCGCCAATAAGAAGGTGCTCTTCCACTGTAAGAAGCGCTCCTGTCTTCTCTATGGACTTGAAGATTGTCTCTGTATCAATTGGCTTAACAAATGGAACTGAGAAGACCTCTGCGGAGATTCCCTCCTTTTCAAGCATTTCGGCTGCCTCTACAGCCATCGATGCTGTAATTCCATTTGCAGCTATTGTAATGTCCTTTCCATCTCTGCACTTGATAGCCTTGCCCTTAAAAAATGCATCTTTATCGGTGTCTATATCGGGCATCTCATTTCTATTGAGCCTTATATAGACTGGGTTGTTCTTTGTAAGGGCATATTCGAGTGCAAGCTCAGCCTGTCTTGCATCCGATGGAACAATTACCTCCATATTCGGAAAGGATCTCATTATCGCTATGTCCTCAATTGCCTGATGGGAGGCTCCGTCAAATGAATCGGAGAGTCCGCCATAGGCTCCGGCAATAACTACAGGAAGTGAGTTGTAGCACATGTCATTTCTGATTTGGTCTGTGCTCTTAAGGGAGATGAAGATCGAGAATGCATTCATAACTGGATGAAAGCCTGCGGTGGCAAGTCCAGCTGCAACTCCGGCAAGGTTTCCCTCTGCAACTCCGACATTGAAGAACCTGTCT
>CANRIJ010000098.1 GCA_947630635.1 uncultured Spirochaetaceae bacterium
TCACTGCCTCTGACAGGAAGCGGAATATCGGCCACTCCTGCGCTCATCAATCCGTTCGGATCGATTGAGCTCAGCCTCACACCGACTGGAACGAAGGCCGCAATCTCCAACATCGACGGCATAAGCCTTACAACGCTGAATACCAATCTGTCATCCGGGCTTACCCAGATTGTGTGGAACAATAGCACTGGCATAGCAATCGGAGATAACTCCGGTATCAAGAAGGCCACATTCGCAGGCACATACGATGCTGAGAGCTCTGTATTCACAGTTTCATCTGTGGCGTTCTCAGCAACCTAGTATTACCTTCTCCCCCTCTTCCGCCATTATGCATAGGCAGAGGGCGCCATATGGAAGGAGAGAGATGGAGAGAATAATCATAAATACAACTTGGTGAAATCGTTTTCAAAGAAATCTTTGAGTCCCATTATGTATATGCCGTCCTCATCAAAATGTGGATATAGCGTGTCCTTAGTAATTATTGCCTTGGGAAAAGAATCCTTGATGCTCATCAAGCCTCGCTTTTCTCTCATTAGCTTATCCAGGTCAGTGATATCATAGGCGGATTGGATATAGATTCTGAAATTGCCCTTTTCTGCAATGAAATCAACCTCTGCATTTTTTCTGATTGTCTTGCCTGTATTGTCCCTGTCATATATTTCCAAGGCACCTGCAAATACCTTATAGCCTCTATATCTGAGTTCGTTGTATATGAGATTCTCCATTATGTGCGGAGCTTCTGGCTGCATCATCTTCACTGCGGCATTTCTGAGTCCTAAATCCTCCCAGTAGTATTTTCTTGTTGAGTTGATTAGCTTGAGTCCTTTGACATTTCTTCTTTCTGCCTCATCTATTAGAAATGACTCTTCAAATAGCCCAACGTATTTTTTAATGGTCTCCAATGACATATTTTTCATTCCATTGCTTTTGAAGGCATTTAAAATACGGCTTGGATTGGTAAAGGAGCCTATATTTGATGATAGGAATCTTATTACGTCTCTCAGACCATCATCTGAGCCATATAAAAGCGACCTATCGCGTATATCGCGAATATATGTGGTGTCTATAAGAGATGAGAGATATTCCTCTTTTTCGTGGAAATCCTCCATCAAAACGACATAGGGAAGCCCTCCAAAAGTCATATATTCATCTATGGGATTATCGCTTTTGGCATAAGGCTCAAACTCCTTGTATTCCAGCGGTCTTAGATGAATGTAGCTTGCACGTCCCCTGAATTCTGTCGCAATATCAGAGGAAAGCATTCTGGAATTGCTTCCGGTTACGTAGATATCAAGGCCTTCGATATGCATTAGCCCAATGATAAGATCGATAAAGTTCATGGTGCTTCCATCGGAGAGAATTCTATTTCTGATATTCTGCACTTCATCGATAATCAAATACCGCTCCTTGCCATCTTCGGCCCATGATTTTATATATCTAGACAACTCGTCATAGACTCTGAACTCATAGCAGGATTCGCTTTCGAGATCTATATTCAGTATTCTCTCTTTTGGGATGCCTTTCTCGATTAACGCATTTTTGAAGAGTTTATTCAGAAGAAATGACTTGCCGCTTCTTCTCAATCCAGTGACGACCTTTATCAGTCTATTTCCGCGAAGCTCCATTAGCCTCTTAATATAAGAATCCCTTCTGATCACAGTATTGTTCATATAGAGATAATAGCATCTTGTGTTATAAATTTCTTATAAAATGTGGCAATACACAGTTTATAATAAATTATATACCTCCTAACCGAGCGCTAAAAAGGATAGCAAAAAAAGAAATAAGCTCACCGTCCTCCAGGAGGGACAGACAAAGGTAGATGTCTCTGGAACAGCTGCGATAACTGGTCTTACAGGGGCCAATATTTCAAGCGGTAGCATTACGCTCGCCAACCCCAATAGCGCAACAGAGGAGCTCGGAGTCATTTCTGCATCAATCGAGATGGAGTTTTCCTCAAATAGCTCTGCAGATGTATCTGGATGGGTAATTCTCAAAGAAGGAACTGCACTCTCAAGCGTGAATAAACTAGTATTCGAGAACCTCTCTGCCACAGTCGGAAATGCTACCGTCTCCAAGGTCGAAATCACAACAACCGAAGGCGAGGGAGCGCTGAGCACATCGGATGCAACAGTCACGGCAACCATAGAGGTTGAAGTTGCCGGTACCATATCATCTGGCAACCTCAAGATCGCAGAGAGCGGATCCCTCACAGTCAGCGGCTCTGCTACGTTGAGTCTAACAGAGACGGGTCTTGCCCTGACTGGAACTCCTACAAGCGCATCTGCTGCAGATGTCACAATCACCATGTCCAGTAACACTGATGGAAAGATTGAGGGAACCCTGACAGTCAGTGCAAGTGCGACTGTCAATGTCTCAGCGCTGACTTGGACTAGCCTTAATGATATTGACTTTGCAGGAGTGAAAGTCACTGGCGTTACCCTTACAGGACAAACAGCAAGTGACAAATTCACTGCTGGAAGCAGTCAAGACAATGTGACCATCACGGTCAAAGCTGACTAATATTCCCTTCTCCTCCTCTTCCGCCATTATGCATAGGCAGAGGGCGCCATATGGAAGAAGAGAGATGGAGATAGATAATGCTTCTATGCCAAAAACAGAGATAAACATATAAAGAAGAGCATTTGTCTGTATTGTCCATTGGCGTCATTTGCCTCCATGAAAACAATTTCATGAAAAATTTCCTTAAAAATTTTGATTTTCTTAAATACCAAAGATATAAATTCCTATACTGCAATGAATTGATAAATCGTGAGAATGTGAGATTATTTCTCGGCGGGGGCTCCCATAGGCCTCAGAACGCCCTCTTTATTTGGCAAAATCGAGAATTTTTTTGTATTAGCTTATGGAGGGAGCTATGAAGAGAAAAAGACTCCGCAGCAAAAGGAGGATGGCAAGGCTTCTCATGGAGAGCCTCAGCATGTACGACTCAAGCCTCTTCTCTCTGTCTGAAAGGAGGAGCCCCGGGGTCATAGAGGCCATTCTTTCCAGAGCGCTTTAAAGAGGGATCGGCATAGAGAGCGCCATGGCGGAATACCAGATACCGGGGCTCTCCGGGAAGTCCGTCAGGCTGGATGCATTTGCCATAGGAAGAGACAGTGGCATCTATGGCATAGAGATGCAGAGGCGGGGAGAGAGGATGGGGCCGAAGAGGATCGCCTACTACCAGGCAGCCCTCACCATGGAGAGCCTCAGGAAGGGGGAGGACTACGGCAGCCTGCCGGACAGGTGCCTTGTGGTCTTCTTCGAGAAGGGGATACCGGGAATGAGGGACCCTGTGGAGGTGTTTGTCACAAAGAACAGTGAGACGAATATTCCATTTGAGGACGGGAGCATGGCCGTCCTGGTGGATGGAAGCTACAGGGGAGAGGATGAGCTAGGAGTCCTATTGAGGGATCTCAGCGAGAGCGATCCGGACAAGATCGCCACTGGCGAGATCAGGGAGCAGATGCTATATTTCAAGAGAGGAGAGGGAAGAAGAGAGATGAGCGAGAAAGTAGAGAATCTCATGAATGAGTATCTCAGTGAGTATCTGGATGAGTACAGGGAGGAGTTCATTGAGATAGGAAGAGCAGAGGGTAAGACTGAAGGTAGAGCCGAGTATAGCAGGGAAATAGCCGATAAGATGATTGGCAGGGGCTACTCCAAGGAGCAGATATACGACCTTACCGGAGTAGAGCTCTAAGAGCAACTGATATTTTATTGTCAATCTCAAACTGAGCAGAGGGATGCCGGTGATTCGGCATCCCTTCTTTTATGGCATTTATATGAATCCTTTGCTATGGATTTATCAAGAATGTGGCAATACAATTTGTGAGAAATCAAATCTTGTTTTACTTTTAGATTAAGCTTGTTAGATACATTTGTTTCGCTTTTAAATAGAACAAGGCTGTATTCAAGTCAGAAGCTGAGAACTCCTTGAGGATCCATAAGGAAATCAGATAGCGATGACATGAGTATTCCGTGCTCATTGTAGTGAATCTTAATTGCATCGTTTATGATTATCATCTTCTTAAAGGAATCGTTGATTTTAAGTAGTGATGCCTCTTCTTGCTTAAGCTTTTCTTCATTGTCTATGTGGTATGCCGCCTGGATATAGTATTTTCTGCTTCCCATATTCGCGACAAAATCAACTTCAAGCTGCTTTCTCTTTGAGATGCCATTTTCTTTGGTATTTACTTCCACGCTTCCTACATCCACTGAATAGCCATTAAGTCTGAGTTCATTGTAGATGATATTCTCCATGATATGGCTATATTCAATCTGGCGAAATGACAGTATGGCATTTCTGAGTCCCGTATCTACAAAGTAGTATTTCAATAGAGAGCTGATGTGCTTTTTCCCTTTAATGTCATATTTAATCGCTTTCTCTATTAGGAAGGAATCCTCTAGATAATCCAAATAGGAAGAGATTGTATTAGAGCTCAATTTCAGATTCTTCTCTGAATTGAAGGTGTTCATAAGCCTATTTGGATTATTTAGAGATCCTATAGATGAAGCGAGTATTTCCGTCAGCTCATTAATTTCAGCATTTCCCTTTAGGTTATAGCGATTGACTATATCAGCGATATAGGTAATCGAAAAGAGATCTTTCAGGTATTTTGACTTATCGGCGTCGGACTTCATTGCAAGAGCCAGTGGCATACCTCCGTATGTCGCATATTCAATCCATGCGTCGCTAAATGGAGTATTTGGAGAAAGCGCAGAGTAAAATTCAGAGAAGGAGAGAGGGTAGACTCTGATTTCGTCTCCTCGACCTCTGAATTCGGTTGCTATATCGCTTGATAAAAACCTGGAGTTGCTACCTGTTACATAGATATCGACATTTGGGAGGTGCAAAAGTCCGTTTAGAACTCCCTCAAAGTCATTTACGAGCTGTATTTCATCAAGAAGAATATAATAGACCGAGTCATCCTTAACCTTCTCTTTGATATATCTGTAAAGGTTGTCGGGATCTCTCAGGTCTTTGTTTCCATAGTCATCAAGCGATGCCTTTATGATGTGTTCTGGACTGACTTCCTTATTGGTCAGATGCCTAGTGAAGATAACATTCAATAGATATGATTTGCCGCATCTTCTGATGCCGGTAATAATCTTTATAAGACCATTTCCCTCATGATCTATTAATCTCTTTAGGTATAAATCACGCTTAATTTCCATACGCCTACCCATGCATATAGATAATATATCATTTATTTAAAATTTTTGCGTATTTACGCATTTTCTCTAAATATGGTTATTATCTATATTTTTTAGGAATTTACGCATTTGAATCAAGGCAAAAGACTGATATTAATATAACTGAGGGCATATTTGATTCTCTTGCATCAATGGGTGAGTTAATGTTGATAAGGTTTAGCGTGATTTAGGAGTTTGGCGATAACAATTGACCCTATGATACTTATAAGAAACACTAGGGAAGCTTGAGAAAAGGAATGAAAGAGAATAGTGGAATGCTTTCATTAAATGGCGAAGCTGGATGCTCCTAGAAGCAGAAGGGAGACTCTAAGGGGTGAATCCGTGAGGAGAGGAAGGATAATTTGGAATTCTCAGAAAGATAGGATTCTAATTATTTTTTCAAGATTGCTAGATGAAATAAGGCATATAGATATTTGAGTTGTATGTCATAGGAAAAGAATTTCCGAAAAGGTGTTCCGGAAATTCTAAAGTAGAATGAGAAATACATATCTGTTTTAATGCTTTTAGCGCTTTCTAAATTAGCAAAAGCACCAATATGATTCCCAATCCTCATCCTGGCGCTTTTGCTCGCCTCATGCGATGACAGGGGCTCTGCGCCGTCGGGAGGATCGGGCCTCACGGTCACCATAGATCTCC
>CANRIJ010000099.1 GCA_947630635.1 uncultured Spirochaetaceae bacterium
GGTAAAACCGGGTCTTTGATTTATGAACCTGTTTCCGCCAAAGCCATTTTGGCCGCCTTTGGAGGAGGGAGTATAGCTTTCGCCAGCACGTGGAGTTCTATCTTTTGAGCGAGGAGCAAAATCGCTGTTTCTATCTCTCTGCCCTCTCTGGAAATTGCCGCTTTCCCTTTGGTTTCTCTGGCCAGTCCCACCTACAATTCCTACGACTCTGGATTTTCCATTCTCGCTCTTTGAGGGAGCCGGACTATAGAGTGGAGGAAGATCGACATTCTTTATGATGACTGGACCGGTTGTAAAGGAAGACTTAAGCCTATTTGACTCAATCTCCTTCTGAGCCCTATTTAAATAGCTCTGTCCAGTTATTATCTGGCTCTTGTCAATTGGCTTTTTCTGCGGCTCTTCGCTCTTCTCTGCCTCTTTTTTGCCTTTGTCTCTTACTATTGGCTCAATGGGAGGAAGATTTGCAGGAGTAGGTATCTTCTTAAAGGTAGGGATACTCGATTCGACATTCTCTTCAACTGGTCCCTTTTCCTTAAGCTTTACAACCGGTGATTTCTTGACAACCTTCTTGATAACTATGACTTTCTTGCCGGCTGTACCTTTTATCTGGCTTTGTGTGGGATTCAATTTTGGATCTTTATTATCTGCCATATGCTAAAATCACTCTCCAAACTCAAATTCAGCACCACAGGATGGGCATACAGTAGTACCAGCTTCCAATAGCGTATGGCACTTCGGACAGTAGAATGAGCCATCCTCTTCCTCTTCTTCCTCAATCTCAAGAGTTACGCTATTTCTGACAACCTCAATCTCATCTGCATCAAGCCCCATATTCATAAGCTCTTCATCATCATAGTCAAAGAATTTCTCGATTGTCCAAATTCCAATGCTCTTGAGTTTCTCTGTTAGCTCTTCGGGAAGTCCTATTTCCTCTATTCTAGTCTCATCATCGCTGATCTCAACTCTGCTCTCACTCTCCTCTCCTTCGTCCTTGAAGAGCTGGTTGAAATCCTCATGGCTTCTCTGAACAATCTCCATCTGCTCAAACTCGCTCTGATTCTTGACCTCGATATTCCAGTCGCAAAGCATCTTTGCAAGCTTTACGTTTACTCCTCCTGGTCCGATTGCAATGCCTTGCTGATTCTCATCGACGATGGCAACAACATGCTTTGTGTCTGGGTCAATAGTAACTACTCTTCTGACTTGAGCAGGGATGAGGGCATTTGCAATATATGCAAGTGGGTCATCATCCCACCTTACAACATCTATTCTCTCACCCTCACACTCATTCATGATTGTCTTGATTCTCACTCCACCCTGCCCGACTGTTGATCCAACTGGGTCGATATCGCTCTTATGGGTATCAACGGCAATCTTTGTTCTCTGTCCAGCTTGCCTTACTATTCCCTTAATTTCGACATCACCGCTTGCAATCTCAGGAACCTCATTCTCAATTAAAGCCTGAATAAACTCCTTAGAGCTTCTTGAGAGAAGAATCTTGACTCCCCTGAGGGATTTTGTGGTCTTTCCATCTTTGCTGCGCTTAAGAATCTCATCGCCTCTATCGACCTTTTCAACGTAGAACTTAAGTCTATCGCCTACATCATAGGTCTCTCTTGGGCTTTGTCCTCTGACTGGAAAGAGTGCCTCAGTATTCTCAAGATTGAGATTTACAAGAAAATCTGCTCCCTTAGCACGAGATATCTCGCCATTGACAAGCTTTCCCTCAAAATCCTTTGCCTTTGAGTAGACTCTATCTGTATTGAATTCCTTTACGATCTGTGTGCCCTTCTGCTTTGCAGACTGAATAGATGCTGATTCAAATTCCTCCGAAGGATTTACCTCAATCTCAACAGTATCTCCCAGGTTGAATTTTCTATCTGGGAATCTTGACTCAACCTCTTCAATCGAGATTTCCGTAACAGGATTGTACCAATGATCCTCATCAACTACTTTTCTAAGCGAGAGAACGCTGACAAGCTTCCTGATCTCTCCATCGTCATTTGGCTCCTCAGAGAATTTGATCTTGATATTCTCATCTGTTGAGTATCTCTTCTTATAGGCGCTCCTGAGAATATCCTCAATGAAGGACTCAACCTTCTCTTCGCTCATTCCCCTGCCTTTAACCATGTCGTTTATCTGTTCAGTCAGATTGAGCATTTCTTTCTCCTTAAATTAATTTTGCCTTTGCTATGTCACTAAGCATAATGCTAATGGAAGAATCGATTTTATTCCCCTTCTCATCCTCTGCATCCAAGAGAAGAAGGGACTCTCTTTCTACCTTTGAGATTGTTCCGCTAATATAGGCAGATTTTGACTTTAGGTAGAAAGAAGCTCTAGAGCCAGTAAAGGTCTCAAGCTCATCAATTCTCTTGATGTTTCTTCCCACCCCTGGACTCATAACCTCAAGCGTAAGATCCCTATTGTCAAAGATAACCTCGTAGCGCGGATAGAGAATTCTGTAGGCATTCTCGAGATCTTTTGAGCTAATTGGCTCTGAGGGTTTGTAGAGAGTTACTTCAAGTCTCTCTTTTTCGCCCTTTCCAATATGTCTTAGCTCAACTAGCCTAAGGTCAATTGAGCCAACTAGGCTCTCAACTTCTCTAAATAGGCTCTCTTTTTCTTTTCTTTCCTCAAGCATATTTAAACCAATAAATAAGGGACCCCTATCGGTCCCTTAAATTGCTTTAATGAATCAATGGAAATATTAGATTAAAAAGAGGCCTTAGTCAATCTCAAGTTCGTCCTTAATATCTGAGATGAGCGTGAAGGCATCTATTGGCCTAGATGAATCGATATCAAAGTCTGCAATTCTATCAAGAAGTTTTAGCTTCTTCTCAGTCTTTTCATCATAAGCTCTGCCATTATCTATGAAGAGGTCGCCCTGGCTCTTGTCAAATAGAGAGTAATCCTGAAAATGCAGTCGCTGAAACTCTCTAGCCTCTCTTATCACCTCTTTCGGAAGTCCTGCCATCTTACTTACAAATATTCCATATGAGGAGCTGCTTGTGCCCTCAACTGCCTTTCTTAGAAACTCAATTTCTCCCTTCTCTTCCTTTACAGCCATATTTAAAAGCTGAAGTCCAGATGTATCGAGAAGAGTAAGCTCATGATAGTGAGTTGCAAAGAGAGTTATCGCACCGAGTTTCACAAGGTATTCCTTTATTGCATAAGCTAGGCTCATGCCATCCTCAGTACTGGTACCGCGTCCTATTTCGTCCATAATCACAAGGCTCTTTCTTGTTGATAGTCTCAGAATGCTTGCCGTCTCTGTCATCTCCAGAAGAAAAGTGGACTCGCCTCGGGATATATTGTCGCTTGCTCCAACACGGCAGAAGATTTTATCTGTCATTGGAATCTCAGCGCTTTCGGCAGGAACAAAGCTTCCCATATGGCTCATTAGCACAATTAGGGCTACTTCCCTTAAATATGTGCTCTTTCCTGCCATATTGGGTCCAGTGAGAAGAGTGAATCTGCTCTTTTCAGTTGAGAATGAATTTGGGACATATGATCTCTTTCCCGTAAAATCCTCAACAATAGGATGTCTTCCATTTACTATTTTCAAGCTCTCAGAATCGCTTATTACAGGTCTGACATAATCCTTTTCAAGCGCAAGAGCGCTAAGAGATGTATAGAAGTCCAGTATTGATATAAATGAGCCCAAAAGCGAGAGGGAGAGCGAAAGGTGCCTGGCTTTATCCAGAAATTCATCATAGACCTCCCTCTCCCTTTTTAATGCATCCTCCTCGCTTGATATAAGCTTATCCTTTAGGCTCTCAAGCTCTCTGGTTGTAAATCTCTCAACATTGACAAGTATCTGTTTTTTTATAAAGTATGAAGGAACTCTCTCAGCCTGTCCCTTGGGAACCTCTATGAATTTGCCTATTATTCTATTCTCTGAAATTCTCATCAAATTGAGCCCAGTCTCCCTCTTGAGAGACTCAATGTACTCATCAACAAGCTCATTGCCCTTTCTAGAATAGGATCTAAGCTCATCGAGAGTGCTGTCATATCCATCCAGAATAGAGTCTTCCCTAGTATAATTTGCATTGAGCTCTCGATTTATGCCTCTGTAGATATCAGAGGCAAATGCTATAAGCGCATTAAGCTCTCCCTCAAGATCGCTCTTAAGAGAGATAAGATCGGGAAAACGCGCTAAAAGCAATGAGACAGATGTTATAGCATCGGCTGAAGAGATAAAGTCCCTCGGGTAGAGCTTTTCCATTGATGCCTTGCTCGAGAGTCTCTCCATATCAGCTATCTCGGAAAGAGTCTTTCTTATCTCTTCAAGCCTCATCTTGTCTTCTATGAAATAGCTTACAAAGCCAAGACGCTTCTCAATCATCTCTTTGTCAAAGAGAGGATGAAGAATGGCGTTTTTCAAATACCTTGCGCCAGAGGATGTCTTTGTCCTATTAAGAGAATTAAAGAGAGTTGCATTATTTTTGGATTTACTTCCAATGGCTTCAATAAGCTCAAGGTTTCTTACAGCTGCGCTGTCGAGAAAGAGAGTCTTTGAGTCATCGCTCCACTCCACAGATCTAATCTGGGGGAGGCTCTTTTTGGCATTTTCAAATAGGTAGCCCAATAGAGCCCCTATTGGATAGAGAATCTTGTCCTCTTCATCAATTGAGAATGCCGAGAGCGCCATCTCGCCAAATTGTCTATTTAGCTCTCTCTTTCCGTCCTTTAGGGAGAATGACCAATTGGGAAGCTTTGTCACAATAGCCCTTTGCTGGTCGATTACAAGGCGAAACTCTTTATCTGTATAGTATTGGTCATCGCTTACAAGAATCTCCTTTGGCGTTAAAAGTACAAGTAGGCTCTCCAAAAATGAAAACGATCTATCATGGGGAGCCTTCTTTATTCTGAATTCCCCAGATGTAATATCGCTCCATGAGACAAATATCTCTTTTTTATCGTAGAAGACAGAGAGGATATTTGAGGGCGAGAGACTATCAAGGTAATCGTCCTCGACAACAGTAGCAGGAGTGTATATCTCTGTTACCTTTCTCTCTGCAAGCTCACGAGAGTTCTCCTCATTCATAACTTGATTTGAAACTGCTACCTTCTTTCCTGCATCCAGTAGTCTCTTTATGTAGTTATTTGCAGCATGGTATGGAATTCCACACATAGGCATTGTCCCCCTATGTGTCAAAGTCAGATTCAAAAGCTTAGATACCTCGATTGCATCAGAGAAGAACATCTCATAGAAATCGCCAAGACGGAAGAAGAGCACCTTGTCTTGGTGCTCCTCCTTTAGTCTGAGGTATTGCCTCATCATTGGTGTTTCTTTTTCTTTCATCAATAGAGGCTCGTTGATATGGCCAAAACCAGATTTAGACCAAGAGATCCCGGAAGAATAAATCCATTGACCCACTTGGGGTTATTCTCAATGATTGTTGCATTCTTAACGATATAGAGTCCAAGCGGGAAGCCTGGAATCTGAAGCTTTAGTCCAAGACCCATTGCAAAATACCAGTCAATATTATTGAAATTATTCAATTCGTTAAGTGTATTGGTAACTCCTGTTGCTGATGCAAATGCCTCTACTGCAAGCATTTGATAGACTATAGGATATGTTAGCTCCAACTGGGTATGCCACATAAACGCCAGGTCATAGACAACTGAGAAGCCTCTGCCAATATTCATTCCATCTATGTAGAGCATCTCATACTTTGTCGCACCATACTGCGGCTCATACCAGCCCCAACCTCTTCCATCGCTAATTGGATCTGTGTTGTACCAGAACTGGGGAAGCATAAGAGATACTGAGGATGTGAGTG
>CANRIJ010000100.1 GCA_947630635.1 uncultured Spirochaetaceae bacterium
AACCGCCCTCAATTGCAGCTATGATCTTCGCCGGTCCCGATACAAAATCTATAAGCTCGAGGTTTACTTTTATATCTGGGTGTGCCTCTTCAAATGCCTTTATAAGGACCTCTTCCGTAGAGCCATCGTTGCCGAATATGGGAAATGACCAGATTGTGATTTCAACCCTGGTCTCTTTGCTCTCTTTACTTGCGCCTGCGAAGAGCGATAGAGTCAGCAATAGCATCAAGCATAGAGAAATTAGTCTTCTCAAAGTGAACTCCTCTATAGACCGCCTTTCTATACTTGTATACTAGTTTTATAATTCCTTATTTGCAATAGAGATTCTTAGGAGTTTTCGATAATTCTGTCTCTAAGGCCCAAGAGATGGAAGATCATGAAGGAATATCCCTTCTCGGCTTCTCCGTTTTTCAAGAAGTGCACAATGCCATTGTGCTCTTGAATAGTGGACTGAATTCCTTTTTTGTCTATTGGCTGTGATAGAAGCTTTCTTCTTGTGGATAGATTCAGATTTTCGTATATGTCAGACATAATAGGGTTATTGGCAAGATCTATTATTGACTTATGGAATTGATAGTGGACCTTTCCGTATTCAATGAAATCTATTGGCTCTTTAGACAGTAGCTCGTTCATTTTCTGGTTGAGCTCTTCGATCTTGGTTGAGTCGGCCTTGTTTTTGGCTCCAATGAAGAGGGCCATAGCCTCTAAGGCTGCCCTAACTTCAATTATGTTTGCATTCTCTTCTGATGAGGGTTCTTTTACATAGGTTCCAGAGTGTGGGATGACCTCGATCACATTGTCTCTCTCGAGGTTCTTCAAAACATCTCTGACCGGAGTTCTAGAGCATTTGAATTCCTTTGCAATAGTGTTTTCGGAGAGTCTCATTCCTGCCGGATACTCTCCTTTTAGAATTCTCTCTCTAAGCGTTCGCTCTATCTCATCTAGAAGTGGGTTGTTTTCTTTTTTCATCGTAAGTTTATAGTATACTGAGAAATGGTTTTTGTGTATGGAATCTGAGCTGCATTTCCTAAAAGAGAAAAAGAGACGCTTTGAGAGCCGCCTCAATGAGAGTGTTCTTCCTTTTTGGCTAAAACATGGTCTTGATAGAGAGCATGGAGGAATCTATACGGGACTCAGTCGTACTGGTGATGTTATAGAGACTGATAAGTCAGTATGGTTTCAAGGTAGGGCGCTTTGGACATTTATGAATGCATATGAGATGTACGGTAAGAGGGAGTATCTTGAGGCTGCTTGGTGCATTCTTGGTTTTCTGGAGAGGCACTGCTTTGATAAAGACGGAAGGATGTTCTTTCGCGTAAGCGAGGATGGAAGACCTGTTATTAAGCGTCTTAGATACTTTTTCTCTGAGACATTTGCAATTATTGGAATGGCAAGTTACGGGAGAATAGTAGGTGACGATAGTTATAAAGAGAGGGCATATAGCCTCTATGAATTTGTCGAGGAGATAAGAAATAAAGCGGGAATGCTTATTCCCAAGATGAATCAGGATGTGGAGCCATCAATCTCCTTTGGTCCATATATGATTTTGATAAATGTACTCTCTGAGCTTAGAAAGGCGCTTAAAGAAAGAGAGGGTGAGATAAACCTTAGTATCAACAATCTAATTGATGATATAAAGAGGTATTTTATACGCGATGACATGTCTTTGGTCTTAGAGACATGTTCGCCAGATGGGTCTTTTATGAAGGAGCACTTCGAGGGAAGGCTATTAAACCCGGGGCATGCTATAGAGCTTTCATGGTTCTTGATGAATGAGGGCTTTTCTCAGAAGAGAGATGACCTAATAAAGCTTGGGGTAAAGGTCTTTGATTGGGAGTGGAACATTGGATGGGATGAGGAGTATGGCGGTGGAATTATTCAGTATAGAGATGCACTTGGCCTACCTCTCTCAGAGTATCATCAGGACATGAAGTTCTGGTGGCCTCAGTGTGAGGCAGAGATAGCAAGCCTTATGGCTTTTAGGGCTACTGGAGATAAGAGATATCTAGATAGATTTTCCATTGTGGATAGATATATTGAGGAGAAATTCGTAGATAGCATCTATGGTGAGTGGTTTGGATATCTTCATAGGGATGGCACTCTTGCAACTGATATCAAGGGCAATATGTATAAGGGGCCATTTCATATACCTAGGATGTATATGAAGTCTATTGAGACCATCAATTATCTCTTGGCATCCAATTAGCGCAATAACCGTTTTTTCAAAGAGGTCACAGTTTTTATACAACTAGGTTCCTTTATACTGTTTTTAGCTTTAAAGGGAGTTTTATGAACCTTAGAAAATCATTTTTGATGCTTTTTGTATTGTTTTTTGCTCTTTCTGGCATTTTTGCTCAGGGAGCATTAGAGGAATTTGTCCTAAATAGAACTGGAGTGATTCCTGGTGAAAAAGAGAGCGAAGAGTCATATTTCATCTGGTTTGATGATTTGGCAGAGGGCGGCATCATAAAATCTGGAGTTCTCCAGATGGGAGATAGCAGCCTTACACTCCTTCCAGGCTTGAATGGCGAGGATTGGAGTGTTCCAAACGGCAATTTCCAAGGCCATGAAAGAGAGGGCAGGGTGGCAAATGCATACAAGGCTGGAAATAGGCCTAAGGATTGCAATGACTACCAGAGCCTTCCTGAGAGCGGCACTGCTTTGATCTTCGATGCAGCAGAAAATGGAACTCTCACTGTCTATTTCTGGTCAGGATCCTTTTTGAGGGCAACAGATTTCGAAGATGGAAAGAATGTGGGAATCAAAGAGAGTGAGGTGGGAGCCCCCTTCTTGTCACTTAAGGCAGAAGAGGGACATCAATATGTACTTTCTACTACTGGCAAGACCAATAACTGCGGCTATATTGCTGTCAGCTTTATCAAGGATCAGCCCGTTGAGGTGAAAATTGATTCGTGGGATGTCCAATCCAAGAGCGATCTGTCCTCTCTTGATATCTATATAACCGATCACAATCTCCTGACTCAGGATGCGGTTATCAAAAATGGCGATAAGAGCATAGCTCTGTCTAAAGGCCATACTTATGACATATCAACCAGCGATGGGGGCTTTTTGGCAACAGTAGGCTCTGGAGAGACTTCGTTTGTTGCCGGTGGCTCTCCTATTAGAGTCACAATCACAGAAGTTCCAGATGTGAGTATTTCAGGCTCATTTACTGGTCTTGACTCCTCATCTGTAAAGGGCATCAAGTTCGTGAATATTCTGACCGGAGCCACTACAGAAGGCGAGGTGAATGGAAATGCCTACAAGGCAAGTGTAAAGCCTGGGTAGTATAAGACAGTCGTTGATTCTGATGAGGTCTATACAAAAGACAGAGTCTCTGCGAAAGAGAATACAGAGAATAAAAACGATGTCTATCTTGAGAGCCTTATAAAGAATAGGTACGTTCTTCCAGAGGAGCTTGAGAGCGAGCACACTGCTTTGAAGCTAAATGGCATTACTCCAAATAATGCAACCTCTGTAAGAGGAAATCAGGGCTCACAAGTAGTTGTTCCAGTTAGCGGAAAGCAGAAGGTTCAGGCGGCTGGCTGGTATAGTGGAAAGTGGGATATCAACGGAAAGGATGAGAAGAGCGCAGACTCATCATCCAATGCCAATAACCCAGTGATCTCCACGTACATAACTGATGGAAATGAGAGTGAGGTTACCGTCAACATTCTTGGAGAGGGTGCAAACTACCTCTATTGGATCACCGTAGACGATATCTATCCATTTATTAGCCAGATTAGTGTTCCTGGCGACTTTGATACTCTAAAGGATGCTCTTTATGCAGTAAGGAATATGGAGAATAGGCCAGAGGGCGAAGAGGGCAGAGTAGAGATTATTCTCAATGACGATGTTATGGAGCAGGTTGTTGTCGATGTTCCATATGTGACACTCAATGGAAATGGACACGAGCTTACTTGGTACTATGGCCAGACCTATAAGTACTATTCAATTGATGAAAATGGGCTCTACGACGAGTCTCTCTTCCAGGATAAATACTCAAAGAATGAGGGTTCAACGAGCCTTTGGGGCGGAGTTCTCATTGTAAGAGGCGATAACTTCATTCTTGATAATGCCACAGTAAGAAATACCTTCAACTATGAGGTAACTGATAAGGAAATTGAGGATGGCGTTGAGCCGATTAACATGCCAGAGAGAGTAAAGGGCGCAAATGTATCTGACTTCAATTTCAAAGAAAGATCAAATGCATTCTATATCGATGCCGATAACATCGAGGTAAAGAACTCAAAGATTCTCTCTTCGCAGGATACATTTGGAAGAAATGGAACCCAGAACTACAACTACCACGTCTATGTGAAAGACTCCACAATTGGCGGAAACGTGGACTATATCTGCGGTGAGTTCACAGCGGTTTTTGACAACGTAAAGCTTGAGTGGAAGACATATACGAATTCTACTGGCGACAACCTCAAGATTGGCTACATCGTTGCTCCAAAGACAAGCCCATACTATTTCATAGACTCTGAGATTGTCTCGGATAATCCTGAGATCTCGCCTGTTGGCTATTTTGGAAGAACATGGGGTGCATCCTCAAATGCCTCTTTCATAAAGACCGAGACAAATGCCATGATTAACCAAGATGGCTGGGGTGAGATGAACCAGGGCGATTTTGAGAGCGCAAAGTTCTTTGAGAGCGGCAATAAGAGCGATGGAAAGGATATCTCTATTACCAACAAGGGCAAAGAGCTTGATAGCGATACTCTCAGTATTCTCTTGGGGGATGAGATAATCACACAGGTCTTAGGAGGGTGGATTCCATCTAGCTATGAGATGAAAGACAAGTCTGATATGCCGACACTCTTTATTGTCGGAGACTCAACTGCATGCAACTACGCACCAACAAGCGATGCATCCTACTACTACAAGAGAGTTGGATTTGGAACGGCGCTCTCTGATTATGCCAAGGATGTAAAGGTAAACAATCTTGCTCTATCTGGAAGAAGCTCAAAGAGCTTTACTCTCGAGGGCAATTACCAGGTTCTTCTCAATACCATGAAGGAGGGCGATGCGCTTTTGATTGTGTTTGGTCATAACGACGAGAAGATCGAGGATGCAACTAGGGGAACCCTTCCTGGCGGAACAAAGGAGAGTGCTGGTACATTCAAGAATTCCCTATATGAGAACTACATCAAGCCTGCCGAGGAGAAGGGCGTCTTTGTCGTGCTTGGAACCCCGATTGTGAGAAGACCCGATAATGGCGTCTTCTCTGATAGCCAGCTTCATAGGGTAAATGGCGGTGACTATGCTCAAGATGTAAGGGATCTTGGAAATGAGCTTGGAATACCAGTTCTCGATCTGACAGCAATGACTGAGAATCTCTACAAAGAGCTCGGGCCAGAGAACACAAGATACCTGCATGCATGGTCTTCATCCAAGCCTACATCTGTTGACAATACTCACCTGAACTCTCTTGGAGCCAAGGCTGTTGCATATCTTATTGCCGAGGCTGCAGCAGCTAATGACCTTACAAAGCCATATGTAAAAGAGGGTATATCTAGGCCAAATGAGAAGGACATAAAAGTCAACCCAGATTATGTTGAGCCAAGCACAAATGATCCTGAGGATATAGTCAGTGCGCTTTGGACTGGACTTCCAGAGGGATGGTATGGCTCGGTATTTGGAGATGTAGGCGGAGCCGGAAAGATACAGGCAGAGGCAGATCCTACCCAGCTTTCAATCGACAGTGCAACAGGAAGACCCTACTTTGATATCTCAGTAGGTGATAATGGCACGGTTCACCTAAGAG
>CANRIJ010000101.1 GCA_947630635.1 uncultured Spirochaetaceae bacterium
TCCTGGCTTATAAAGACGCTCTTGTACTCTCTTGGAGGAGAGGCCCAGATAAGGGATATGAAGAGCGAGGTCGTTCCTTATATTCTCACAGAGAGCGAGTGGGATGCTCTCTCTAAGGACTTTAAGGAGACACTGAAAACCGATCCCTACATCAAACTCGAGATTAAGGGAAATAGCGAAAAGTATAGACTTGTGAGCTATGAGACAACTCTTGAGGAGAAGCAGAAGACTCTCTTTGATACAGCTGATACCTTTTATAAGAAGGCTGACCTATTCTTGAATTCGCTTCAGAGAAAGGATCTCAATAAAGAAGACGATCTATTTATGGATATGGCTGAGTTCTTCTCTAATACACTTAAAAAAGACTCTTCTGCCCACGAGAAGATCTCTTGTCAGATAATTCTTGAGATAGCACAAGAGAAGAAGATACAAATCAACGACAGTGAGGA
Organism: uncultured Spirochaetaceae bacterium; assembly: GCA_947630635.1. GTDB lineage: Bacteria > Spirochaetota > Spirochaetia > Sphaerochaetales > Sphaerochaetaceae > Ornithospirochaeta. The sequence continues at coordinate 450 of CANRIJ010000101.1, forward strand.
TTCTTGGTCTTTCTATACCCTTACAAATGAGGAAAAGAGAAATGCATTTGCCTCTATTGAGAATAATACCATCAAAAAGAGGCTGATTGATAAGATCGCAAAGGAGGACAAGAGCGCAATTAGAGTCCTAGAATCTCTTTTTCCTCTTTACATGAGCTCTTATATTCCATCGAAGATCAAATCTCTTGATGAGAAGGCCTACTATGACTTTATAGGAAAGGCAATCACGAGCTATGGTGGAACACCCTCTGCATTTGTCTTCTTCTCTTCTGAAAATAGACCCAGTGAGGAGGATTTGAAGAAGGCGGGAATCAGCAAGTTGGATCTGATTAAAAACGAGATTAGAGCACTTCACTCAGTCTCTAATTCTCAGCAGAACCAAGAGAATAGAAGACTTTTGAGACTATTAAGGGAATCGCTTTTGGATAAGAATGAGCTCTTTGTATTCTTGAAAGAGGCTTCCATTGAGGATATAGAAGATGTAAAGACGCAGATTCTCTCAGGTGAGGCCTTTGAATTCAAAACCAAGAGCAAGGTCAGAGAGGTTCTTTTAGAGAGATTCCCCGAAATTGATCTTCAAGTAAATTCCCTGAATCTCAATAGAGACCATGTATCAGTTATGGGCTCAGGACTTCTTACGACTTCTAAGTCATACCATGAAATGGAAGAGGAGCTTGAGAGAATCCAGACAGTCGATATTCCAAATATTCTCATTGATATAAATAAGGCAGCGGAACTTGGGGATCTAAGAGAGAATTCGGAGTTCAAGGCTGCGAAAGAGAAGAAGGCTGAGCTTGAGGCAAAATCTAAGAGTCTTAAGAGAGACCTTGGAAATGCCCGCATTGTCAAGAAAGAGGATGTGAAGGGAGACAGCGTTGACTTTGGAACAAAGGTTAAGATCAAAGACAACATGGGCGATAGAGAGATTGAGTATGTCTTCATGGGCAGATGGGAATCAGATCCAAATAAGAATGTCATCGATATCTCTGCTCCTATTGGAAGTGCTCTAAAAGGAAAGAGAGTCGGAGAAAGGTCTCAGTTCAAGATAAACGGAAATGATTTCGATTTCACTATTCTCTCGATAGATAAGTGCGATTTTGAGTAAAGACTATGAGTAAATGGCAATATAGCGATATTCTCCGCTCTCTATACGGATATTCAGCTGATATTGCCCAATCTAGAAAGATTAGAAAAGAGGGAAAGCGCATTGATAAGCGCGCCCTCTTGAAAGAATCAATTCGCCTCAAAGATACAAATCGCGAAAAATCAGATGATTATCTGATTCTATATCTCTTTTTGAAAGACAAAAGGGATTTTGGCGAATATAGAACTAAAGACGAAGAAGAAGAATTCAGAAAATACAATCTCGATTTACTTGAGGAGATATTAAAGAGCGCACCACGAAAGAAAAAGAGAGCACTGTCGATTGCAATTCTGATTCTTTTGATTTTGGTTGTTATTGGAATATCGCTCTTTGCATATTATGAGGCCTCAAAAACCGGAGAAGAGAGAGAGAGCCAGACAGACATTGAAGATTCACTCTCTCTCGAGTCCAATAATAGCGAAAATCAAATTTCTGATATTCAATCTGAAGAAAGCCCAGCCCTTGAGAGCGAGAGAATTGATAAAGAAGACAATAAAGCGATTAAGAGCGAAGAAATAGAAGAGAATATAGAAAAGAAAGAGTCATTCTCTTTTTATCTTTTAGACAATAGCCTTCTTAGTGCAACGCTTTCAGAAGAAGAGGCAGCAATTGATATTCCCTCCTCTATATCCACAAGATACGCTGAAAAGGCTCTCCTGACTTTAATGGAGCTCTACTCTCTAGATGAAAGCCTTTTGAAATTGGATAAACCATCTTTTTCAGGCGCTTCTTTCATATTTGAAATTCCCGAGAATCTTAAAGATGACTTTAGAAAATATTTTCCAGAGTCTCTTGAGAAGCTGAAGTCGCTTTTGGATGAATATCTTATTGAGGATAAGAGTGAGCGCTTTTCTATTGAAGAGCCTATAAAGCTCGAGATAGCCCTTTATAGCGACAGAGCCTATATCACATCTCCTTTGAGTCTATCAGAGAGCGAGGTATTGGGTTTTATAGAGTTTGCCAAAACCAATCTAGCCTTTGAAAACCTTACATACTCTCTTCCATCTCCCACTACGCTTCTGATTTCTTTTGATAAAAGCGATGTTCTTGAGAGAATATATGAAAACGCCATCAAATCTCTTAATGACTATATAAAGAGTCTTGAAGAAAATGATAAAGAAGAGAGATCTTATTCAGAAAGCGCTGAGACAATCCCTATTTCTGATTCTGATGGCTCTTTTCTTTATGAAAGTGAAAGCAGTGAAGAACAAAATGCCATAATTCCAGAAAATGACTCTGATATCTCTCCAAAGAGAAATTTGGAGACTGAGAATTATCAGAGATCTCTGCGCAAATGGATTGAGGAGAAGAATTCACTCTCCTTTGTTTTTTCGCCTTACACTCTCTCTTATGTGGATTTCTTCAATTCTCATAGCGATTATAGACTTGATCAGACTCTGTCTAGCTATGGTCTCTCTTTCTCGGGGAAATACATGCACTATTTTACAAAGAGCTTCTCGCTTGGCTTTGACGCATCCTTTAGATATAGCCTTATGAATTCAAAGAGCCCTGATTACAATTATGAGGAAAATGTCCTTAGAAGGAATTCAAACTACACAATTCTTATAAATCTTGATTTTGGTCTTCGAATACCTATCAAAGAAAGAATGGACGTCGACCTGATTTTTGGTATTGGAGGAGCTTGGACAAATATGAGGCTAAACAAGATGGTCCTTCAGATGGAGCTCTTTTTAGAGGCTAAACTCGAGGCAGTCTTCTCATATAGAATTTCCGAGCACTTCAGGGTCAATGCGGGTATTGAGATCTCCGCCCTGATTCCCACAGAGCAATTTACATCTCCCACAATGTGCACAAGACTAGATTTTCTACTTCCTAATCTTTCATTCACATACATAGTCTGATGATTTTAAATTCTCTCTTTTGAGAAGATTATTCTGTGAAAAACTTGATTTTGAGTATGCAGAATGCATTTTTTCTTGTTGCGAACTGAAAATATTCAAGTTAGACTTTCTTTAGGCCTTTATTGGGGAATTGGGGTTAATAGTGTCAGAGATAGCGTAAGAAGGCGTTTTATGAGCCTACTTATTCTCAAAAAAACTGATTTTTATGCGTTCTTGAGACGTTAATGCAGGTTTTCTTAGATTGGCCACACCTAAAAGGAGCAAGTCATGGAAGAAAAAGGCATGGATAAGCTATCAGAACGCGTTTCTATGATTTCTGTTCCGGCAATTAAGAGATTTGCTAGAACAACTAGCAAAGCGGCCGATGAGAAGATAAAGGAATCTCTGGGCATAGAAAAGCAGATTGCCGAAATAGATCTTGAACTCTCAAGTATAAAAATCAAGAAGGATATGAGCGATGATGAGAGAGAAGCATCGCAGAAGAGAAAGGCTGAGCTCAAGGATGAGAGAAAGAGACTTATTGCCAAGAAAACAGTAGCAGATGAGAAGGCTGTTGCGCTTGAGAGAGCCGCTGATGAATATGCATTCATGTACTCTGTTCTCACCTCCCAGACACCTATAGTCGATTTCAGAAAGACTGAAAGAATAAATGAGAAGAAAATTTATGACAAAGAATCCTTCTTGGAGCTTCTTGATAGAATGATCAAAGAGGGAAAGGTCACAGATACCAAGAGCACAGATAAGGTAAATGAAATAACCCTCAATCCATTCATCTCAAATCCCAGAGCAGAGAGAAAGCCAGCTGAGCCAGATGGAATAAAAGCAAGAGAGGCCGAGGATGAACTTGAGAAGTCCAAAAATGCCATCCTGATGGGTGATGAAGAAAAGGAGAAAGAGGCTTCTAAGAGCGATGAGAAGATGGCTCAGGAGATAAAAGTCTCTGAAGAGACTAAGAAAGAGGAGGCCAAAGAAGCCTATCGAGAGAGTGAAGAGAAGAAAAAGAGCAAGGGGAAGAGGGCATGGGAGATTGCAATTGGCGTTATCGTCCTTATTATCCTTCTGATAATCTTCCTCTTTACTGCCAGAAGGTGCAATTCTTCTGAATCAGCTCCTGCTCAAGCTCCAGCCACTCAAAGTACATCGAGTAGTTCTAACTCCAACACTCAGCCTGAGAAAGAACCCGCATCAGCTACAAATGAGATATCCTCTCAGAAAGAGACCCCAGTAGCTATAATTAATGAGACTCCTGCTCCAATTCCAGTGGAGGAAAAAGCGCCTTATTGGAGCTTTGAACGCGATATTACCAGCCCAATTGATCTTCATGTGAAGGCAGAGACTGGTAAAGCAGAAGTCTCATATCCTTCATTTGTAAGCGAGGATGATATCAAGGCAGCCCTAAGTGCACTTGATAGCGCGTATCCTGGAAAATACTCAAATCTTACCTATAGAATAAAGGACGGGAAAGTCGAGTTCTTCTATCCTGAAGAGCTGACTCAGAAAGAGGTTGAGGATGAGCTTGATTTTCTGCTTTTGGATTTGACCTCATATCTTGATCTCATGGGTGTTGAGATTAAATGGACTATAAATAAGAGCTATGGCAGCCCAGTTCTTGCTGATGTATTTGCAACAGAGGGAGTTGCAAAGGCAGATTTCAATAAGAATCTTACGACCTTTGAAATCATGGATATCATGGATTACAGCTCATATGAATATGGTCCGATCACCTCTGAGGATTTAGGCTTCTTTATCGATTATGATGGCTTTAATTTTGAGTATAGCGATGATCTGACAAAGGATGAGACAGAGCAAATGCTTGATAGAATCTTCAGCGGAGCCCTTCCCTACTACGAGAATGAGGATGCAAAGCTTGAGAGCTATCCTGGCTTCCCAGTGAAAAAGAGCTCAGAGAGTCCTCTATTATTAGTATCAGCCTATCCTAGGGATATGTTGGTCTCTTATCCTCAAGAATACACTGAAGATGATATTGTTACAGTTCTCACAGCGCTTGCAAAAGCCTATCCAAACCTAGTAGAGGATCTCAGAGTCTACCTAATCACTGATGGAATACTTATGGGAGAATATCCAGATGTAACAAGTTCTGCTCTCATGTCAGATACTCTCGATCTGCTGCTTAGTGACTTAGATTCTTACATTGCATCTCTATCACCAGTATTAGATGAGCCTACAAAGGAAAGCGCTAAGTGGAGCTTCACAGAGAGCTTCACATCTCCGTTTGACATCTCTGTAAAGGCAGAAACCGGAAAGGCCGAG
>CANRIJ010000102.1 GCA_947630635.1 uncultured Spirochaetaceae bacterium
GATTTTGCAAGAGAGAGGCCATAGTCATACTCATACTCATCCGTCTTCTCTTTTAGAGAAAGAGTATCCCTAAGTCCGGCAACGCTATCCTTTCCAGCACCCTGGTGACCAGAAAGAGCAATCCATATGCCCTTGCTCCTCTCATTCGGAAGAAAGACGTACATAGGAATTGTCACAAACCTATCAACATCAAGATAGACCTTCTCTCTAGTGAAAATCTCAAATTCCAATCTCTCTTCAAGGCGAGATTGGAGTGTGCACTCCGAATCTTCAAATATCCTCTCTAGACCCAAAAGGGCGTAGAGTCTCTCTTTGGCACCATCTCTCCACCTCTCAAACTCATCTACGCTCTTAAAATCGCCCTTATAGCCATACTCTCTATAATGCTTATCATAGCGATAGAGCATATTTTCAAGAGTTGTATAGTACCTATCTATATGCTTCGTCTCTTCCATAAAGCGCTCCTATTTAAAAAAGAGGGGCTCGTCGCCCCTCTTGCATTTTACCAAGATTAGGTGTCGAAGGTCATTCTATTGTCTTCAATGATATAGTTGCTGTCCTTCATAATCTGGACGCCTTCGTCATTCCACGCCTTTCCGCCAACTCTATTGAAATTGTCTATAAAAGCCTGCCAATTTGCCGGAGTAAGAGCATTTGCGCCTGCCAAGAACTCAGCAAGTCCCTGCTCATAGAATCTGAAGACATCAGCAGATGGTGTTGGCATCTGAGATGAGCCAGTTGCTCTTGTCCAAGGCTTTGATCTCATTGCAGCAAGGTACTCAAGCGGAGCAATATCCTTTCCGCTTGTTCCAGCCTGGTAGACAGGGAATCTTGATGCAAGCTCTGCAGGGGTATTGTAGAAGACCATGTTTCTGAGCTGAGTGTAGACCTGGCCCTTTGCACCTGCGAATGAGTTCTCTCCAAGTCCTACGGGTGATGGATATCCATTCTCGTCGATGACGTAGTTCTTGCCCTCAACGCCAAAGCCCATTAGATAGTAGGCCTCATCGGTTCCCATCCAATCCAGAAGCTGCACGATGGCATCCTTTTTGCCCTCGTCAACTGCCTTCTGGCTGACTGCATAGATTCTATATCCCTGGTCAACTGCTCCAACTGACTGATCGCCATTTGGTCCAACTGGAGGAGCTATGATAATCCACTCGCCATCAGGGAAGTTGGCATCAAATGGAGCATAGTTCGATTCTGCTGAGAGGGCTGCATACTGCTCATACATTGCACCGAATCTTCCCTGCTTCCAAGCAGCTCTGAAATCGTCCTTCTTATAGCTGAGCCAGTTGGGATCCATAAGACCCTCATCAACAATACCCTTGAAGTAGACCATGAAATCATAGAATTCCGGCTTATAGATTGTGAGCCCTTCCTCTCCATCCTGCATATCCCAGAGTCCAACCACATCAAATGCGCCCATAATCGGCCACAGCCTTGATCCAGGGTAGCCCTTTGTAGCACTGTTGCTCTCAATAAAGGCACCAAATCCATATGTGTCATTTCTTCCGTTTCCATCTGGATCGTTGAATGTAAATGCCCTAAGCATATCAGTAAACTCATCAAGAGTTGTTGGAACCTCTAGTCCGAGGTTATCAAGCCAGTCCTTTCTTATGGCAAGACCCTCGATTCCAGTCATGTCGCCTTCCTGTGCGAAGCCCATAACCCTTCCATTGATAGTTGAAGCCTGCTTAGCAGCATCGTTATAGTATCTAGCTGTTCTGTTTGGCATCAAATCAAACCAATCAGTTACATCAGCAACAACTCCCTGAGCAGCAAGATTCTCAAGAGCATTCTTGCTAACCATAAAGAGGTCAGGAAGGTTGTCTCCAGCTCCAGCTGCCTGAATCTTGACATCCTGGTCAGTCTCATTTGACGGAAGAGCCGTCAGATGCAGATTGATATTGTACTTCTCCTTGAGAATGTCATAGCCGGCCCAGTCGCTTGGAATAGCGCCAGCCTCAGTTACGGCTGCTCCATACCAAAGCTCGATATCAACTGGCTTTGATCCAGAAGAGGATGTCTCATTGCCTCCATTGGCGCTAAGGCCAAAAATGAAGAGGCTGAGAGCCAGAAGCAAAATAATGGCTTTTTTCATGATTTCCCCCTAATTAATGTTATTGAATTATAATACTTTACTAATTTTTGATCTGTTTAGTAAAAAAAATGGCAACAAAATCCAAAATATGGCTGTTCAATGCAAATTGAGTGCTTCAATTTTACTTTTTGATCTCGGGCTATTATCTTTGGCTTAGAGGAGAAATAGTATATGGTAATCAGAGACGCAAAAGGCCAGTGGAAAATCAGAGTCCACAAGGGGGCAGATCTTGTTATAAATGCAATGAGAAAGGAGTATCCAGATCTCGAGATCAAAAAAGACGGCGAGTTCGAGGATGCCATTCCCGAGGAGAGAGAAGACAATGACTCTCTTGAGGAGACTCTCTATGATGACAACAAGAAAGCTATAGATGAGACAATCATCAGAGACACCATCAACTTTGACGATGACTTTGAGAATAGAACTTAAGAATTGAATTGATACTGATGATAAGACGGGCAGTGACCCGTCTTATTTTTTTGCCCAAAAATTGCAAAGTAAAGGCCAGTTGAATATAATCGAATTGTTTTATGATACAATTCGCTTCCAAACTGACGCTTATATCTGATTCAGGAGTCTTTTTTGGACCGGGAGTGAGAGATCTCCTTGAGGGAATAGAAAAACTTAAATCAGTTAAAGAGGCAGCCGAGAATATGGGCCTCTCCTACTCTAAGGCATGGAAGATGGTCAAAAGCGTTGAAAAGGGACTTGGAAAGAGCGTTGTGCTTCGTGTCCAAGGAGGAAAGACGGGAGGCTCTGCAAGCCTTAGCGAAGACGGCAGAATTCTCTTGAGAAAATATGAGGAGTTTGAGGAAAGTGGCAAACGCGAACTTGAAAGAGTATTCTCTTCAATCTTTGGGGCCTAATGCAAAAAAGAAGAGCGCATCCTCCTATTTGATTTTCATTTTTCTGTACCTATTTTCATTTGTCCTTGCCTTCTTGATCGGGCGCTTTCCAATAAGTCCGCTTGAGCTTGTTGGAATTCTGATATCAAAACCACTTAATCTCGATTGGGGCTATACTCCTCAGGCAATATCAGTTGTATGGAACATCAGGCTGCCGAGAGTCCTGATGGCAGGGCTTGTCGGGGCCGCACTCTCGCTTTCAGGCCTCATAATGCAGACGGTCTTCAGAAACCCCATGGTTTCCCCAGATGTTATAGGAAGCACGAATGCAGCAGGCTTTGGAGCAGCCCTCGCAATTCTAATGGGACTTCCTGCATACATGATAAGCCCTGTTGCATTCTTAATGGCCCTTCTATCAATGGGACTTGTATACCTCATATCACTAAAGACTCCGAGAGACCAGACATTGGGCCTGATACTTGGAGGAATAATGATAGGATCTGTCTTCTCATCGCTTACGAGCTTTGTAAAGCTAGTTGCAGATCCGACTGATAAGCTTCCAGCGATAACCTACTTTCTGATGGGCTCTCTCGCAGGCACAGACTACAGGTCTCTTTTTCTTATTTCAATCCCGATTATTATCGGATCTGTGCCGCTCTTTGCCCTATCTTGGCGCCTCAATCTCCTGACACTTCCAGAGGATGAGGCAAAGACTCTCGGAGTAAACGCGAAGGCTCTGAGAATCACTGCAATCACACTCGCTACTCTCCTCTCTGCCTCAACGGTTGCCTTCTGCGGCCTTGTAGGATGGGTGGGGCTTGTAATACCGCATATCACAAGGATGATCATAGGATGCGACACGAGAAAGACAGTCTTTCTATCTCCACTGATCGGGGCATCCTTTCTAACCATAATAGACACTATATCAAGAAGCATATCATCCAGTGAGATTCCAATAGGTATTTTAACTGCCCTGATTGGATCGCCCTTCTTTTTATATCTGATTGCAAAGCAGGGAAGGAGGGAAAATGCTTAAAATTGACAATCTCTCATTCTCTTACGGAGAGCATTGGGTTATAGAGAATCTATCGCTTGATATTGATTCCGGGTCACTTGTTGCGCTTCTTGGAAAGAATGGGTCTGGCAAATCAACGCTTATTCGCCTTATCTTGGGACTCTTAAAGCCCAATAGCGGAACTATAGAATTAGATGGAATGAGAAGCGATTCACTCTCCTTCAAAGAGCGTTCTGCTCTAATGTCATACATTCCCCAGAAATCAGATACCGTCTACCCATCCAAGGTCATAGACTACGTAGTCATGGCCTTTGCAAATAGGCTGAGACTCTACTCACATCCTGGGAAGAAAGAAAGAGATGCAGCTCTCAATGCCTTAAAAGAGGTTGGCATAGAGAGCCTTTCCGAGAAAAACGTGATGGAGATCTCAGGGGGCGAGATGCAGCTCTCAATGATAGCAAGATCGCTTTGCCAGAATTCAAAGATCATCTTGATGGATGAGCCTACCTCATCACTTGATTTCTCAAATCAGATAGCAGTACTTGAGAGACTGAGAGCTTTAAAAGAGAAGGGAATAACACTTATCTACTCCACTCATAATCCGGATTTGGCACTTGAGTACTCGGATAGGATTCTTCTGATGAAGGACGGAAAGACAAGAAGCGTAGATAACAAAGACGAGCTACTCGATGGAAGAGCACTCTCTGAGATCTACGGCAGAAAAATCGAAGTAAAGACAATTGAGGCAAATGGGAAAAAGAGGCATATATGCATAGCGCTATAGACTATTGGAATGGAGAGAAAATCGAATTCTACGAAAGAGCGTCAAAAGAGAGCGATTTTCATATACGCCTTACATCGGCCATCAAAGAATCTATAGAGAGAAGCAAAAACGCAATCGAGAAGGAAAGTGGCACTGGGCACACTTCTGAGCTTTTATGCAGAGAGGGCTACAAAATAAGAGGCGTTGATTTAAATGATAAGGAAGCAGAGAGGGACAAAAGACGCAGCGGCCTAGATATATTCAAAGAAGAAAATATCTTTGATTTAAAGGAGAGACCTGATACCCTCCTTATATTCTTTGAATTAGAAGATGAGTGCTTAGAAAGACTCGTAAAAATTCCAAGAAGGAATACTCTCCTTATAGTAAACCGCAACAAGAGCCAAAGAGAACTGGAAGGTGGCGCAAAAAAACCATCAAAGAGAATACTGGAATCGCTATATTCAATAGAAGATATCAACATCACGACAAGAGAGCCCTCTCTGAGCTTTGACCAGCCACTTAAGGACGAAAGAGATGCAAAGAGAGCTCATATAAAAAAAGAGCTATTTGAGAAGATGAAATCCCGAATCGAGAAAAGAGGGGAAAGATACCCGCTTCTATCAAGAGACGAGAAGGATCTTCTGCTTATAGATACAAGGAGGAAAACATGAAAAAAGCACTTTGCCTTATAGCACTTATTGCCCTCCCGATCATGCTATTTGCAGGCGGGGTCTCTGAAAAAGCCTCGGTGGGAGATGCAGAGACCAGAGTATTTATCGATGACCTTGGAAGGAGCGTGACTCTTCCACTTGAGATCAAGAGAATGAGCCCCTCTGGAAATACAGC
>CANRIJ010000103.1 GCA_947630635.1 uncultured Spirochaetaceae bacterium
CATGGAGCAGCTTCCCGGGCTTTCATCTCAGCATCTTATGGCTCAGGGCTATGGCTATGGCGGTGAGGGTGATTGGAAGGTCAGTGCAATGACTGCGATTATGAAGAAGATGGGTGAGGGTGAGAATGGCTCTTCTGGCTTTATGGAGGACTATACATACAACCTTGTTAAGGGAGAAGAGTGCAGCCTTGGAGCCCACATGCTCGAAGTCTGTCCATCCCTTGCAGCCGGAAAACCCAGAATCGAGACTCATCATCTTGGAATTGGAATGAATGAGAAAGATCCTGCAAGACTCGTATTTGAGGGAAAGGAGGGAAGCGCAATTGTCGTATCCCTAATAGATATGGGCGGAAGAATGCGCATGATCGTTCAGGATATCGAATGCATCAAGCCAATTAAGAGCATGCCGAATCTTCCTGTTGCAAGGGTTATGTGGAAGCCTCTTCCCTCTTTGGAGACAGGGCTTGAGTGCTGGCTTCTTGCAGGAGGAGCCCACCATACGACCCTCTCCTATGATGTGGACTCGGAGATGATGAGGGACTTTGCGAGAATCATGGGAATCGAATTTGTGCATATTGGGAAAGACACAAAGGTCGATGAATTTGAGCGGGATTTAATGGTTAACGATATCGTCTGGAAATTGAAGTAGAATACGCGCTGCTCTAGGGCGGCGCTTTTTTTAATAGCGTCATTCTCTTGTGTTTTTTATCAAAACGCTGAGTTTTTAAAAAATGTCACCATTTTAATGCAAAAATTTTCAAAAATAAAAAACTAGGGCCCAGAAATATGCCCATATAATTAATAGTACGGGGGATTGTAAGGGGCTATCCCAACTGAATTTCTCTTCCCGTACAGCAATAAATTTCTTTAGGAGGAAATTGTATGAAGAAACTATTTGTTGCTCTTCTAGTTCTCGTCGCTGCAGCGTCATTCGTATTCGCTGGCGGTGCAAAAGAAGGAGCTGCAAGCGGCTCTGGAACAATCAAAGTCGGCATTGTAAACAACCCACCATCAGAGTCAGGCTACAGAGCTGCCAACGTAAAGGATTTTGAGAATACCTTCAACGCAGCAAACGGCTATGATGTTAAGACTTACTACAGCCTCAAGAACGACGAGCAGCTCAATGCAGCTTCTCAGTTCATTACTGACGGAGTCGATTATCTTTTGATCTCTGCTGCTGCAACCGATGGTTGGGAAGCAACACTTAAGAGCGCAAAGGACAACGGAATCCAGGTATTCCTTTTCGACAGACTCATGAACGTTCCTGAAGACCTCTATGAGGCAGCAATTGTTTCTGATATGCCTAAAGAAGGCGAGACAGCTGTTGCATGGCTCAAGGCGCAGAATCTTCCTGAGTACAACGTAATCCACATCCAGGGTGCTATGGGATCAGATGCACAGCTTGGAAGAACTGGAGCTATGGACAAGGAGTTCGCAGCTGGAACAATGAACAAGGTTGTTCAGCAGACAGCTACTTGGGATGAGGCAGAGGCAAAGAAGATCGTCGAGTCTGTTATCAACTCTGGCGAGGACTTCAACGTAATCTATGCTGAGAACGATGGTATGGCTAAGGGCGCTGTTGCAGCACTCGATGAGGCTGGAATCACACACGGAAAAGACGGAAAGGTCATCGTCATGGGATTCGATTGCAACAAGTGGGCTCTTGAAGAGGTTCTCAATGGCAACTGGAATTATGATGGACAGTGCTCACCATTCCAGGCAACACAGATCGATGAGTGGATCAAGACTGGATCTCGCCCATCAACAAAGATCGTTTACAACCCAGAGAGATATTTCGACGCTGCAACAATCACAGCTGAAGAGGTTGAGCAGTTCGGAATCTAATTGATTCTTGCTTTTCTTTGGATAATGGCGCAAAGAGCTTATGGCCTTTGCGCCATTTCGGATAGTTATAAATAGGTTTTGAAATGAGAGAAGATGAAGTTGTCACAATGCGCGGGATCTATAAGGAATTCCCAGGAGTAAAGGCACTCGAGAATGTGAACTTTACCCTGAGAAAGGGAGAGATCCATGCGCTGATGGGAGAAAACGGAGCAGGTAAGTCGACCTTGGTTAAGGTCCTTACTGGCGTTTATCCCAAAGACGGAGGAGAGATTTGCATCTCCGGAGTTGAGGGACCTGTGAATATAAAGTCTCCACAGGATGCTCAAGATTTAGGAATCAGCACCGTTTATCAGGAGATTACTCTGTGTCCTAATCTCTCGGTTGCTGAAAATATCTTCATTGGGCGTGGAAAATACACGTTTGTAAATAAGAGAGCCCAAGAGAAGAAGGCAGACGATATTCTGACTCGTCTTAATATACCGACAAAGGGCGCACAGCAGCTTGGCTCATGCTCACTTGCGGTTCAGCAGATGGTTGCAATAGCCCGTGCCGTCGATATGGAATGCAAGGTGCTTATTCTAGATGAGCCTACATCCTCGCTTGATGAAAGAGAGGTAGCTCTTCTATTTACGCTTATGAGAGACCTCAAGGCAAAGGGTGTTGGAATAATCTTCATTACCCATTTCTTGGAGCAGGTCTACGAAGTCTGCGACAGAATAACCGTTTTGAGAAACGGACACTATGTCGGAGAGTACCTATTAAGCGAGATGCCGCGTGTTGACCTTATTTCTGCGATGCTTGGAAAGCATGCTGAGGATATGACTAACCTCAAGAATGAGAAGAGAGCTGTATCAAAGGATGCTGAGGTTGTCTATAGTGCGAAGCACCTTTCAAGCGCTGAGGGAGTAAGGCCCTTTGACTTTGTCATTCATAAGGGCGAGGTAAATGGCTTTACCGGGCTTTTGGGCTCAGGAAGGTCTGAGAGCGTAAGAGCGATCTTCGCAGCTGACAGAGTGACAGGCGGAAGCGTTGAAGTCGATGGTGTTAAAAAGAAGATCAGACGTCCAAAGGATGCCATGAAGAGCAAAATCGGCTATCTTCCTGAGGATAGAAAGGGCGACGGTATTATTCAGGATCTCTCAGTCAGAGAGAACCTTATACTTGCTATGCAGGTTTTGGATGGATTCTTTAAGCCCCTTTCCAAGAGAAAGCAGGAAGAGTTTGCCGATGAGTTTATCAAGTTATTGGATATCAAGACAGCCTCAAAGGAGACCCCGATTAAGTCTCTCTCTGGCGGCAATCAGCAGAAGGTTATTCTTGCAAGGTGGCTTCTGACTCATCCTCAGTATCTGATTCTCGATGAGCCAACTAGGGGTATCGACGTCGGAACCAAGCTTGAGATTCAGAAGCAGGTATTGAAGCTCGCAAAGGAAGGGGTAAGTGTTACATTCATATCCTCTGAGATTCCTGAGATGCTTGCTGTCTGTCAGCGCCTCATTGTCATGAGAGACAGGAAAATCGTTGGCGAGCTTCAGGGTGAAGAGCTTAGTCAGGATGTAATCATGCAGACTATAGCAGGTGGGGAGGTGCAGAATGCCTGATAATGCAAAGCAAATAGAAAACAAGGGCTCAGGCTTCCTCCAGAAGGTAACTGGCGCTATAAAGGGTCTCTTCCAGTCTCAGCTGGCTATTCCTGTTATTGCGCTCTTGATTCTCGTTTTATTCAACCTTATCAGAGATCCGAGCTTCTTCTCGATTTCCATAAATACCAACAACTTCGGGAATAAGGTTCTCTCTGGAAACTTGATAAGTATTCTAAATGGAGCCTCAGAGCTTGTTATCCTCGCAATAGGAATGACCCTTGTCACCTCGGCAACGAGAGGACAGGATATCTCTATTGGAGCAACAGCTGCCATTGCAGGGTCTGTCTTCGTTAAGATTCTCAGAATGGGGAACATCACTGTTGGAACCATTATCCTAGGTGTTTTGACAGCCTGTGTTGTCACAATCCTCTTCTGTCTCTTCAATGGTGTCTTGATAGCCAAGTTCAATATCCAGCCTATGATTGCCTCTCTTATTCTATTTACCGCAGGAAGGCCGATTGCCTACGCGATAAATGGCGGAGCAACTCCAAATGTGCAGAGCAATCTTATCAACTACCTTGGCGGATATATTCCTTATGTGCCAATTCCGACTCCGATTATCATCGTAGTCATCTTCATTGTCGCAATTAGCATCTTCTTGAAGAGAACAACGATGAGCCTCTATATCCAATCGGTTGGCATTAACGAGAAGGCTGCCAAATTAAATGGCATCAACCCGACTCTTACAAAGCTCTCTGTCTTTATTATCCTCGGAGTCTGCGTAACACTTGCTGGTTGCATGAATGTCTGCAGAATCTCCCTTATTAACCATGAGACGATACTCAAAGACATAGAGATGGATGCGATTTTGGCCGTTGCAATTGGAGGAAACTCCCTTGGTGGTGGAAAGTATAAGCTCTCTGGATCGATTCTTGGCGCTTATATTATTCAGGCTCTTACCACAACGCTATATGCCATGAAGGTCTCCTCAACTGCTGTTAAGGCGTACAAGGCAATAGTCATCATAGCAATCGTAGTAGTTGGCTCGCCTGTCGTTAAGGCAAAGTTCAGCCAGCTTAAGGGAATCATAGCCTCTCAGATCTCCAAGAAGAGAGAGAGCAAGAGAGTACAGGCGGAGGCTAGATAGTATGAGCAAAATGACAAATCTTCTTTCCAGAAAGGAAAATAGGCAGCCTATTTCAAATACAGCTCTCCTTCTCACTATTACAATTTGCACATTCTTAGGAATGTACATTCTTGGAATGCTGGTTTGGGGAGGCGGATTCTTAAATCCTCAGCAGTTCTTCAATCTCTTTAACAACAATGCCTATTTGATGATTATTGCATGCGGTCTTACTATCGTTATGATAACCGGCGGTATTGATATATCTGTTGGCGGTACGATTGGCCTTATTACAATGGTTGCAGTTGTTGTTATGGAGGATGTAGGAGGCGGAGTCTGGGGCTCAATCGGAATAGCACTGGGAATAGGGCTTCTGATGGGACTCGTGCAGGGCTTCTTGATTGCATACCTCAAGATTCAGCCATTTATCGTAACTCTTGCTGGGATGTTCTTCACAAGGGGACTTACAACTATCGTAAGCCAGGTCCCCAGAAGCGTTGCCAATGCAGGCTTTAAGAATCTCATGGCAACCCACATAAGAATTCCATATGTCGGAGTCTGGAGAAATGGGAATTTCATCCAGTCCTACTTTGAAATTGGCGCAATTGTAGCAGTAGTGGTTGTCATTGCTCTTTGGGCTATGCTTAAGTGGACTAAGTTCGGCAGAAACCTATACGCGGTTGGTGGAAACAATGAGTCTGCCTTGATGCTCGGCATCAATGTCAGAAGAACCCAGTTTTTTGCATATGTTCTCTGCGGACTCTTGGCTGGAATCGGAGGCTTTGTGTACTTATCGCATTCTGGTGCTGGAAATTCATCCAATGCAACAGCTGCTGAAATGGAGGCCATCGCATCATCGATTATCGGAGGAACCCTATTATCTGGAGGAGTCGGAAGCGTCATTGGAACGCTCTTTGGAGTTCTATCGCTGAAGACCATAACGATTATCGTTGTTGCAGCAGGCCTTACAAAGCCCTACTGGCAGAGTA
>CANRIJ010000104.1 GCA_947630635.1 uncultured Spirochaetaceae bacterium
TATTCCTCACTGGCGTATATATAGAGAAGAGAGATGATAAGCTTGCCATGGTTGCAACAGATGGAAGAAAGCTTGCCTATGTTCTAAGAGCCTTTGAGCAGGAGATCCCTGATTTCAAGGGTGCAATTGTGCCTGTTAAATTTCTCAATCAGATAAAGGCTATTCTAAATGGAGAGGGTGTATTCAAGCTTGCAATCAATGATGAGCACATTGCTGTTCAATATGGAAATAGATATGCATATTCGACATTGATTCTGAACTGTGAGTATCCCAATTATCAGAAGGTTATTCCACAGGAGTTCAAATATGTCTCTAAGATGAGAAGAGAGGATATGGAAAAGGCCATTAATCTCAATTCAGTATTTGTCGAGACAAAGAGCAAGAGGCTCTTTTTGGATATATCCCAGGATGGAGTGATGATCTCGGTAGACAACAATGAATATGGAGACAGCAAATACATTATTCCATGCGAATATAGCGGACCTGATGAAAAGATATCCTTCAACTCAACTGTATTGATGATGCCTATTAAAAAGGTCGATACGGAATTCTTCAAGATTTGCTTCAATACCAATATAAGTGCGACTGCAATCTATCCTGAGCCGGAAAAAGACTATCTCTTTGTTTTGATGCCAATGCAGCAATAATGAAGTTCGAAAGCCTTAGAATAGAGAATTTCAGAAACATAGAAAGCCAGAATATAGACCTCTCCTCTAAGAACATAGTCTTAGAGGGGATAAATGGGCAGGGAAAAACAAATCTATTGGAGGCAATCTATGTACTATGCTATGGATCTTCCTTCAGAACCTTCTACTTAAAGGAATGCATAAGGCATAATAGCCCTGGATTTTTTATATCGGGCGATTTTATAGATGAAGATAATCTCAAAGAGAGAATTAGCTGCTCTTTTTTTGACAATAAGAGAAAAATCACAATTGGAAATAAGGAAGTAAGAGACAGAAAAGAGCTTATCTATCGCTTTCCATGTATAGTCTTCTGCCATAATGATATTCTCTTTATAAATGGAGAGCCTGAAGAGAGAAGAAAATTCTTCGATCAGATGATAGCGCTCTATTCGCCCTTGTATTTTGATGAGATAAGGCAATATAAAAAACTTCTTCTACAGAGAAATGCCGCTCTTAAAAGCCAAGAGCCGGAGCTCTCCTCTATCTACAACGAGAGAATGGCAAGACTCGGAATAGAGATAATGGAGACAAGAAAGAGGGCAGTTGATGACTTTAACTACATCTTTTCGCCTCTCTACTCTGAGATATCGAAAAGCGATCTTGATCTGAGAATAGAATACCTGCCAAGCTGGGGAAAGTTCTCTGATGTCTCACAGGTAGTCTCATATCTTGAGAGTACATTTGAGCGCGATGAAAAGCTGAGCACTACTACCAGCGGCATCCATAGGGACCGATATGTCATTCAAAGCCAGTATGGGCTCTTTTCCTCTTTGGGCTCTACTGGCCAGATGAGACTCTGCTCAATACTCTTCAGAATCTGCGAGAGCATCTATTTCAAGATCAAGACAGATAAAGACCCCATATTTTTAGTAGATGATGTGCTTCTTGAGCTAGATTCAGAGAAGAGAAAAATGATGCTTGATAGGCTAAATGGATTTTCCCAGGCATATTACACTTTTCTCCCATTTGAGAATTACCATGAGAAAATGGAGAATGCCTCTTACTACAAGGTTGAGAGTGGGAGATTTTCTGTAAATGAGTGATATAAATGAGAAATCCTTATCAGAGATAATTCGCACTCTTGTAGAGGATAATGAGCGCTTTGATAGAATATTTCGCGTCTTTGAGATATGGCCTTTGGTTTCTGGACCCCAGCTCTCTGCTGTCACAACTCCAAAGAGCCTGAAAAATGGGACCCTCAGCATTATGACAACCTCCTCCAGCGCAAAGGCCCTTGTTCTTATGAGAAAGGCCGAATTGCTGGAGGAAATAAGGAAAATGCTTCCAGATATAGAGATAAACGAGATTAAGGTCGTAAGAGGGTATTGACCGATAAAATTTCTAAAGCTAGAATTTTCTTCCATGGGCTTAAGACCCAATGATTGAATATTCCGCTTTTTAGCGATATTTGGAGCATAGATATGAGTTACAAAGGTATTAGAACATACCATCCAAGCAAGATGAAGAGAAACCGCAAGTTTGGTTTCAGGGCCAGAATGGCAACCAAGGGTGGCAGACAGGTTTTGGCAAGAAGAAGGGCCAAGGGCAGATATAAGCTTACTGCCAGTGATGAGAAGAAGCCTTATTAAGAGTGAGATAATTAGGAAAAAAGATGATATAGATCGCATTTTCAAAGAGGGTAAGTCTGTATCCGCCTTTGGAATGCGATTGATTTTTCTTGATAACAATCTTGGTTTTGATAGGCTGTTGGTTGTCCCCGCAAGGCATTTTGGAACCTCAGTTGAGAGAAACAAGGCGCGTCGCAGGGCCAAAGAGATATTCAGAAATCATCCTAAAAGGCATCCCTTCGGTTCAGAATATGCCTCTTCTAAGGATATTGCCTTAATTATGTACCCCGGAAAGGTTTCCAGTTTTTCCGTGCTTGAATCCGGCTTCTCTGATTTGCTGGATAGGTATTGCTGGAAATAGTCCACTTCACCAGGCATCTTTATCACTTTCCTTCTTTTCGGGGCTCAAGGAGTTAGAATTTGGATAAGAAAACCATTATTGCGATTATTCTCTGCGTAGTGGTGATTGTTGTTGGCATGACGCTTCAGACAACGCTGTTTGCTCCTGAGGCTATAGAGGAGGCAGAGGCCTCTGCTGAGACCTCATCTATTGAGGCCGAGCCAGCAGAATTTCCCTATGCTGAGAATACGTCACTATTAGTGGCAACTGGGAATGAGGGGGATAGCTCTCCCTTTGTAATTGAGAATGACGTTCTCATAATCACCTTCGATCCTGTTGGCGGCTCTGTTTCCTCAATCAAGATGAAGGACCATACAGTCAAGATAGACGGACAGGATGAGCTTGTAGAGCTGCTCTATAGAAATCCAGATGATGAGAACGCCTTCATGCTCTACTATGGAGATAGCAGAGAAGAGGCTATTGATGACCTCTTTAACTATTCAATTTCCGAGGTTCAGGCAACTGGAGAGAAGAAGGGCACAATCAAGAACATTGTCTTCACAAGGGACTTCGAGGTTGCCGGAACTGGATCTAAGTTCACCATAGAGAAGCACTTTGCAGTTCCAATGAATGACGAGTATATGATTCAGCTTGCCGTTGTAATCAGAACTCCTGACGGAAGTGCGATTCCTCTTGGAGAGAACGGCAGCATGTATACAATCTCCGTTGGACCTCAGATTGGCCCAGAGTTTGAGTCTCTCTCAGGAAACTACGATTACAGAAGAGTCATCTATAAGCTTGAGAATAAGGGCGGCAGAAAGACTGCAAAGATCAAAAATGGCGTCTTCTCATACGACTCAAAGCCAGTTGACTGGATTGGGCTTACGGGAAAGTACTTTGCATTTTTGCTTATTCCAGAGAAGGACGGCATAATCTCATCTATCGGCGCAAGCGAGTACAGTAATGACACTGGCGTTCCGCAGTCTGATGTCATCTATATGACAAGAAGCGCCGAAGGAGTTCCATTTGTAAGGGATATCTACTCATTTTATGCAGGTCCGCAGCTCTCTAAGACGCTGGGAATATATGACAGAGCCACCGATAACATCTTCGGACTTGCCGACCACTCTCTTAAGAAGGCGCTCGATGTATCTTGGCTTGGATGGCTTGAGACTCTGCTTAAGTGGATCCTTCAGGGCTTCTATTTTGTTGTCCGTAACTATGGAGTTGCCATCATCCTCCTGACCATTCTCGTCAAGATATGCCTTATTCCGCTTTCAAAGAAGAGTATGGACTCTACTGCAAAGATGACTGCGCTCCAGCCTAAGATCGATGATATCAAGAAGAGATATCCCGATGATCCTCAGGCTCAGAATCAGGCTATAGCGAAGCTCTACCAGGAAGAGAAGATCAATCCTATGGGCTCATGCATACCGATGCTTATACAGTTCCCGATATTCATTGCGCTCTACGGGCTTTTGAACAAGAACTTCGACTTGAGAGGAGCGATGTTTATTCCTGGATGGATTCCAGACCTGTCTGTTCCGGATACGGTCTACACGCTTCCATTCTCGATACCGCTTCTTGGGCCGAGGATTCACCTGCTTCCGATTATCTATACTGTCTCGATGATATTCTCAATGAAGATTACCCAGACGGCAAATACGGCGCAGGGACAGAAGGGAATGATGATTTTCATGACCTATGGTATGCCGATTATATTCTTCTTCGTGCTTTACAATGCTCCATCTGGACTCTTGATCTACTGGACAGTCACCAACTTCATATCAATAGGACAGCAGATTTGGACCAATAGGCGAAAGGGCAGAATCTATAAAGAGGAGTATCAGCTCAAAGAGCAGGAGAAGAAGGATAAGAAGAAGGCAGCTTCTAGGAAAAGACGCTAATTATTAAGAGGTTAAATTATGTATAGAGATTTTGAGGGAAAAACAGAAGAAGAGGCAGTTGAGAAGGCTATAGAGGAGCTTGGGCTTGAGAAGGACAACTTTGATGTTGAGATTCTTGAGACCAAGAAGGGCTTTTTCAAGAAGGCCTCAGTGAAGATTAGGGTCTACTACAACACGGAGGAAGAGGAAGAGAAAGAGGAAGAAGAAGAGAGCACCGAAGAGGCTGACTCTTCTTCCTCAGAGGGCGATGAGAGAGAGGTTGAGGACGATATCGAGAAAAAGAGCATTGAGTTTCTGACTTCTCTCTTTGACAAGATGGGATACCCTGCAGATGTAAAGACGACATCCAAGAAGGGCGGAAAGCTGAATCTGGATATCTCTGGCAAATACAGCTCGATCATCATTGGAAAACAGGGCAAGAATCTTGATGCAATCCAGCTTATCGCAAATGTGTATATTGCCAAGTTCGACCCAAGCGTTAAGATCATCCTCGATGTGGAGAACTACAGAATCAGACATGAGGAGAGCATTATCAGAAATGCATACAGGGTTGCAGAGAAGGTGAGGGCCACAGGTCGCTCTAAGCTTCTGGATCCCATGAATCCCTTTGAGAGAAGGCTAGTGCATACAGCCTTGAATGATTTTGATGGAGTTGATACCAAGAGCGAGGGCGATGGACTCTATAAGCAGGTGAGGATAATTCCGATTAAAAGACAGTAATGGCAACGGTTAATATGAGCCAGGGGAGAATCTGGAAGGTTCTCTCCTCATATTCTCTTATATTGGTACTGGGCAATCTCTTCCAGCTCTTTTACAACATGATGGACTCTGTCATCGTAGGAAGATTCATTGGAAAGAATGCTCTGGCTGCCGTGGGAAGCTCATCGCCTGTAATCAATATTGCAATACTTGGAATATCAGGACTCTGTATTGG
>CANRIJ010000105.1 GCA_947630635.1 uncultured Spirochaetaceae bacterium
GGAAACGCGAAGCGGGCCCGCCGCCTTCCCTCTTTTTTTCAGATCCCCCCTTCTAAGGGGGTTTTTTTTATTGCTCTTTGTCCGCTTTTGCCTTTTTCAATGAAAAGGGCTTATGCTAAACTCAGTCTATGGCCTCTATGAGATTCAATAAGCCTTCAATTTACAGAAAGGACATGGATAGTGTCCTTCAGACAATGGTTGAGGAGGAGATAGGTCCCGGTGAGAGGAAGAAAGAGTATGAAAAATGCTATAGAGAGCTGATTAAAAGAGACTACGCATTTTCCTTTAGAACCTACTATGACACTCTCTATTACGCTTTGAAATCTCTTAATCTAGAAGATGGATCTGAGGTTGGCATCTCTGTTCTTTCTCCAAGAATCTACTTGGATGCCATAAAAAGAGCCTCTTTGAAGGCTGTTATTCTCGATATTGATGATAAGATGCTGCTTTCAGTAAAAGATGCATCTAAGAATCTAAGAGATCTTAAGGCGCTCTTGTATTTTGAGCCCTGCTCTCAGATTCCAAGGACTCATGATGAGATCAAGAGCCTTGGACTGAAGATAATTGAGGATATAAGCGAGTCTGCCGGGTCATATTGGGAAGAAGGAGACACTCCTAGAGTCTCTGCAGGGGATCTTGGAGATATTGTCATCTCCAGAAGCGAGGAGGACTCTATTATCTCCACTGGTGGAGGCGGTATCTTTTTAACAAGCGATGAGATCATAGTCGATAGATTTAGCTCAAGTATATTTGATCTTAAAAAATTCATTGGGCTAAGCGATTTAAATGCCTCTCTTGGAATAGTCCAGATAGGAAAGCTTGATATGATTCAAAAGCGCAGAGAGGTGATTTTCAGGCGATATCTCTCCTCTGTATTGAAGTCAAATGCAAAGGTATTTGGTTCTTCCTCAATAGACTTTCATCCAAGTGCCTCTCTCTTTCAGGTAATAGTGGAATCAAAGCCTGAGGAGATAATCGAATTTGCAAAGAAGTACCAAGTAGTCTCTAAAAGGTCATACACCTCTTCAGTAGGAGAGCGCTATAAAGAGGACTATGAGCGCTTTCCTCAGGCAATGGCTGCTCTCAATAGATCGCTTTCATTTCCCATCTACCCATTTTTGAAGGAGGGAGAGCTGGATGCACTTGATAAAGTGCTCTCTCATTTGCACTGATGAAGATAGATCGAGTTCTTATTATTGCAAATTCCACCAAGCCAGAATCTGATGCCATATCTCGCGATATGACAGAGTACTTTGAAAAGCGAAATATCAAGAGCAGAGTAATCTACTCGTCTCTTGAGGATGATAATATCTCGATCGAGAGAGACACGGACCTGATTGTAACCCTCGGCGGAGATGGAACTGTGCTATACGCGTCTCACTTTGTCGCCGAGGAGGGCATTCCAATACTTCCGGTTAATCTTGGCAGCTTTGGCTATATTACAGAGGTTGGAAAAGACGAATGGAGAGAGGCATTTGAGGACTACATAGGTGGGGAGGAGAACTACTCAAGGCGTCTGATGCTCAAAGTCGATGTCGAGAGGGATGGAAGGCGCGTCTTTTCTTCAACTGCCCTTAATGAGGCAGTCATTGCCTCCTCTGGGATTGCTAAGATCATAACACTGCGCCTTATAATCGATAAGACATATGCGGGAACTTTCAGAGCTGATGGGCTTATTGTCGCAACTCCGACTGGCTCAACTGGATACTCCCTTGCAGCTGGCGGCCCAATACTAGATGCAGAGCTATCAGCGACTCTTATTACTCCGATTTGCCCATTTACTCTCTCAAATAGGCCTTTAGTCACCTCTGATAAGAAGATTCTCATAGAGGTGCAGCCTAAGCAGAGAACAGAGATAGTCCTGAGTATAGACGGACAGTCCTCATTTCATCTAAAAGAGGGCGATAGGGTCTTTATAGAGAAATCAAGAACGAGAATGATTCTTATACAGACGAAAAAGAGAAGCTTTACCGAGGTAATACGCGATAAGCTCAATTGGTCGGGAGAGATGCATGCTTAGCTCTCTCAGTATAAGAAACTTCGTTCTCATCGACTCTCAAGATGCAGAGCTCCTACCAGGGCTAGTTGCAATCACAGGTGAGACAGGCTCTGGAAAATCGATTATCCTCAGTGCTCTCTCTTGTCTTTTGGGCGCTAAGGCCGAAAAAGGGGCAATAAGAAGCGGAGAGAGCTCTGCTGAGATAACGGGCCTCTTTATCACAAAGAGAGAGGAGGTGCTCTCCTTTTTGAGAGAGCATGAGATCGAAGAGGATGGCGAGATCATTCTCAGAAGAATAATCAAGGAAAATGGTCGCTCCTCTCTATTTCTAAACGGCGTTCAGCTCGGAAAGAAGGAGCAAGAGGAGCTTTCTCCTCTCCTTTCGGATTTTTCGTCTCAGAATTCTCATCTCTCTCTGATGAGAGAGGATTATCAGAGAAGGCTCCTTGATAGGGCATCCTCCACACTTGATATGCTTTCAGACTACCAAAAGGCATATGATGAGTATATCCAGCTGAAAGACGAGATTGAGAGTCTCAAGGCAAAGAGCGAGAGGGAGAGAGAAAGCCTGGATTATGCAGAGTTCTGCCTAAATGAGCTTGATAGCGCCAATTTGACATTGACAGAGGATCAGGAGCTTGAAAGAGAGATAAGGCTCATCTCTGAGAGCGAGTTTCTCAGCGCTGCCGTAAGAAGTGCAGTAGAGAGCCTTGATGATGCTCTCTCAAAAGCCTCCACTTCCTTTTCTTCGCTCTTGAAGGCAGAGAAGAAGGATGAGTCGCTCTCTATTCTCATAGAGAGGCTCGAGAGCCTTCAGATTGAGGGCGAGGATATAAAAGAGAGCCTTTCAGAGTATTTGAGGGGTATCAGCTTCAGCGAGTGGGAGCTTGAGGAGAAGAATGAGAGGCTGAGCCAACTTCAGAAGATAAAGAGAAAATACGGAGGCTCTATTGAAAAGGCAATCGAGAAGAGAGAGGCTTTCAGAGAGGAAATTGGCCTATCGTCCAATATAGAGGAGAGGATAGCCTCTCTTGAGAAGAGGAGAGATGAAAAGAAGAGCGAAGCAGAAACGCTCTCTGAAGAGATATCCAAAAAGAGAAAGACGGGAGCTGCTTCTCTTTCCAAGAGAATAACAGAGAACCTCAGAATGCTCGGCATGGAGAGCGCTCTCTTTAATATAGAAGTCGAGAAGGGAGAGACGCTGACAAGAAACGGAAGCGATAAAATCAGGTATTTGATATCTCCAAATAGGGGCGAAAAGACAAATGAGATACAGAATATCGCATCCGGTGGAGAGCTCAGCAGGATAATGCTCTCCATAAAGGCCGCTCTTGATATAGAAGGAGAGGTTGAGACGCTGATCTTTGATGAGATTGATGCAGGCCTTGGAGGCAAGGCCGCAAATAATGTGGCCCAGATGCTCAAAAAGCTCTCAGAGAATCATCAGGTTATTGTGATAACTCACCTTGCCCAGATAGCAAGCAAGGCCGATCAGCACTTGGTTGTATCAAAGAGAGAAGAGAATGGCAGAACTCTCTCCTCTCTCAGATCAGTTGAGGGAAAAGAGCGAGAGATTGAGATTGCGCGGCTCCTATCTGGCGATGAAAGCACGCTCTCAATTGAGCATGCAAAGAGCCTACTGGAAGTTTAGAGCCTGGTAGGTTGCCTCCAAGAGCTCAACTGGTGCATCGGATTTGAGCCTTCCGCTCTTATATTCGTAGATTATATCCTGCAGCGATGATACCTCAGGCTCGATAGAGTGATTTCTCAGGATTCCTATAATTTGAATTGTCTCTTCTGCGTTGTTCTCTGTAAGACCCTCTTTTTTGACCTTCGTGGCAAGATTCTCAAAGAATGATTGAGCGATTCTCTTTATTGAGTTGAAGTCTTCGCTTCTTCCATTCTTGGAAACAAAGTCCAGCATGCTGCCGATTATCTCTCTCCTGTCTTTTGAGCTGATGTAGCTATGAGATATGAACATTGACTTGAGAATCTTCAGAGCCATTCCCAGGTTTTCCAAAAGCAGTGTGCCCATTGGAATGTATTTGGAGTTTCTGACGAGAGTCGAGAAGTTCTTTATGTTGTTTGAGAGACTTACAATCTCATTGAATTCGATCTTTGTCATTGAGCGATCAATCCAATCCATGATCTCATCAAGCATCCTCATTGGTATTTCCGAGTTCTGGATTCTAAAGCGTCGCATTGGCCTCATCTCATTGTCGTTTTCGCAGATGTAGAGATTGATTCCATGCTCAATTGATATTGCTGAGAGGATTGTGAAGGAGAAGCTCTCTTGGCTCTCTCTATCCATAATCTCGATATTTGGGTTCTCTTCGCTCTCTGTGTAGGACATTAGGAGAAATTGCCCATATCTGCTCTTATAGTCGTCCTTTAGCGCGATGCTTCGATTCATGAAGAAGTAAAGCGCTGCCTCTACCTCTCCGCTTAGCCACTTCATCTCCTCTTGGGCAATTGTCATTCCATCGCCTTGGTTCTTTACATTGCTCTTTGCCTCTCTGAGGTCAGAGAGAAATGGAAGCAAGAGGTCTTCCTTGCAGAAGCTCTGGAACATCGATATAGCGTAGAGCGCATACTTTATATCCTGTCTTGGCTCTATACCGGAGATATCTGAGAAGAAGAAGCCGCAGGAAGTGAAAGAGAAGTGCTTGTTCTTCATTCCAGAGATAAGATGCGCAACCTTTACCCTGTCTTTCTCCTCAAGGCCATAGTCGGCCTGGAGCATATTTAGAAAGGCTCCAAGGGATTTTGATCCCGAGAAGACCTCTCCTGCCATAGACAGAAGCCTTTGGCTCTCAATTCTTCCGGAGAAGACCTTCTCAATCTCCTCATCGAAGATTCTCTCGAGCTTCTGAGAGAGGTTGTTGAGTCCACTCCTGAGGGGACCTCTCCATCTCTGGTTCCAGCCATCTTCGCCCCCGGTGTGGCATCCGCAGTCCTTGAACCATCTGGAGACTCCATGTGAGCATGACCAGCTCGTTCCCAGCCCCATTTCCCCCTCATGCAGCACCGCTCTCTTTGTGGCTGGGTTTCTCTCAAGGTATGAGGCATAGTTATCAAAGATAAAGTCGTCTTTTTCCTCGACTTTCTTGATCATTGCAGCAAGAGCCATATCCCCATAGGGCTCATGATGGCCATAGATCTCGCCATCGGTTGCAGTGTGGATAAGAGGGCGCATCTCCCTCTCTTTCAGGTCTTTGACGTACTTATATAGTCCATCTGCAGAGCGTAGCATGTGGCCAAATGAGATTCCCTCTGCCAAGCCTGGATGATAGAAGAATGCAGATATCTTTCCGCCCTTTTTACCCTCAAGAATGAATG
>CANRIJ010000106.1 GCA_947630635.1 uncultured Spirochaetaceae bacterium
CTCGAGCAGTACTATGAGCTTCCTGAGCTCAAAGAGGCCATTAATCTTTGGGCAGAGACTGATTTTGGCAAGTACCAGATGCCTACAATCACCCACACAAGCGATGAGGCTGCTGAGATTGCAAGAATCATGAACAACGTCAACACATATGCAAGTGAGATGGAGGCTAAGTTCATCACTGGAGCTATTCCTCTTGACCAGTTTGACGCATATGTACAGCAGCTTAAGGACTTTGGCATCGAGAGAGCCATCGAGATTAAGCAGGCTGCCTACGACAGGTACATGGCAAAGTAAATAAAATTCTCATACACAGGGGGCACCTGCCCCCTGTTTTGGAGCTATCAATGGACATTGTGAAAGAGCTTTTGGGCCATTTTACCGAAAAGGCCAGAAATGATATTGAAAAATCAGGACTTAAAGACTATTTCAAAGAGCGAAAGGTGCCAAGGTATTTCTTCTCAATAGGCGATATTGAGAGTGATGATAAGAAGGGTGTCATAGAAGATGCCGAGAGGGTTCTCTCTCACAATATCTTCTCATGGTCATTCAATGGGCCAATTGACTGGCACTTCAATCCGACAGGAGATACAAGCCGCGACAATGAATGGTCATGGTCGCTCTTTCGCAATATCTATTGGCAGCCGCTTATTAGGGCCTATGCACTTACAGGAGACGAGAGATACGCAAGGGAATTTGCAGATGAGATGTCCTCCTTTATCGATGCATGGCCGGCTGAGAGATATATAGAGAACACTGAGTTTGAGGTTAAGTCCCCATACCCAGGACATGCATGGAGGACAATTGAGGCGGGAATAAGAATCTACACGACATGGCTCCCCGCATTTGAGGTCTTCAGAGTATCAGAGAGCTTTACGGATGAGCTGATGGCAAAGTTCATTCTCTTTGTAAGAGACCATGCAAGATTTTTGATGACTCACTACTCGAATCACGACAGATCATCCAACTGGCTCAGCATGGAGACATCAGCTCTCTTTCAGATAGCTATAATGTTCCCTGAGTTTGAGGAGGCTAAGTCTTGGAAGAGAGCTGGGTATCAGAGGATAATGCACGAGATTCCCTATTGCTTCTCCTCAAACGGAGTTCATATGGAGAGAACGCCTATCTACCACCTGGTTGCTGTAATTGCTTTTCTGCAGGCGATTGAGCTTGGAAGAATCAATGGAGTATATATTCCAGATTATGCAAAGGCTATTCTCGTAAAGGGAGCAAAATACCTGATGAGCCTGATTAAGCCGGATCTCTCTACTCCTATGATAGGAGACGCAGACAGAACTGACCTAACAACTAAGAGAGCCGATACTTCCATCTATGAGGGTATGAATCTCTCATTCAATCCCAAGGATGAGAATGAGCTGAGAGCATTCTTTCTATGGATGTATACTCTAACTGGGGATGAGGCTTTTAAGTACTTCTCCACTCAGAGAAGAGAAGGCAAGGCTCCAAATAGGCTTGACTGGGCATATAGCGATGAGGGCATATTTGTGGAGCGCTCATCATGGGAAAGAGACGGGGATTATATGATGCTTCTTCTGACGACCCTTGAGAGGGGAGAGAGAAGCACGCACTCTCACGAGGACGCTGCGCATATTGAGCTAAGCCTTAAAGGCGAGGATGTTCTCACTGACTCAGGGCGCTATATCTATCGCTCCTCAATCTGGAGGCCTTGGAGAGACCATTTCACCTCTCCAAAGAGCCATAACACGCTACTGGTTGATGACCATGAGATGGGCAAGGTCCCAAATGTCGATAGAGTCAGGGGCATAAGAGGGATTCTCAACTCATTCGAGGATCTCGGATGGGCAAAGGTCATAGACCTGAGCCATAACGCATATGCCTTCATGGATGACCCCATCTTCCACCGAAGAAGGGCATATCTTCTAAAGAGCCATAAATGCGTTGTCATAGACTCAATTACTGGCCCTGGCGAAGAGGATCACGACCTCTCCCTCTTTTACAACTTTGAGAGGGGGAGCGTCAGCCTTGATGGCTCTAAGGGAAGTTTCATTTCTGAAAAGGGATCGGAGTTCGACTTTGGCTTTACATCGAGCTCGGATTTCTCGCCTCTTCTTTTTACCGGCTCAGAGGAGCCTATGGCGGGATGGATAAGCTACGGCTACCCAGTCAGAGTCCCGAGGCCCTCTTTGGAGTACAGGCTCTCTAAGAGGGCAGGAATAATTGCGGTCTTTGCTATCTCTTCAAAGGGCGAACTTCCAGAGATTTCAATAAAAGGCAGCGACGTTGTCATCTCAGATGAGGGGCTGTCTCACACAATAGAGGGTGTTTTATGAAGATAGGAGTATGTCTTCCTCCTGATAAGGCAGAGCTTGCAAAAGAGGCAGGCTTTGACTATTTGGAGGTTCCGCTTAACAAAATCGGTGTTATGAGCGATGACGAGTGGAAAAAGGCGAAGGAGACCATAAAGAGGGCGAGTATCCCCGTTCTGAGCGCAAGCCTTCTTCTTCCAAAGGATATGAGAGCCTATGGCCCTGGCTATGATTGGGGCAAGATGGAAGAGTATCTTGATAGGGCATTTAAGAGGCTTAGAGAGCTTGGCGGAAGCATAGTTGTCTTTGGCTCGGGAAAATCAAGATGCATCCCGGAGGGATATGACTGGGAGAGGTCATTTAGGGAGCTTCTAGAGGTCACCAAGAGAATCGTAGAGAAGGCAAGGGAATACGAGATAACCATTGTTATTGAGCCGCTGAATAAGAGCGAGTGCGATATCATCAATTCGCTTTTCATGGCAAGAGTGCTCTCTGACCTCTCAGGCGCATCGCTCTTATCGGATGCCTACCACATGATGGTAGAGGGCGAGAGCATGGACGATCTTCTTCTTTATGCCCCTATAAGGCATGCCCATATCGCCACTCTTGAGGGAAGGCGCTATCCGAGAGTATTAGACGATGCTCTCAAGGCTTTCATCGAGAACTTAAAGAAGATAGGCTATGAGGGTAATATATCAATCGAGGGTAAGAGCGAGAACATCTTAGAGGACTCGAAAGAGGCGCTTAGGGCCATCAAGGAGGCATATTTTGGATAAAGTCAGATTTGGAATAATAGGCTATGGAAGGATGGGCAGCCAGCATGCTCGCTCATTTATGGAGGGCAAGATAAAAAATGGAGTCCTTACCGCTGTTGCCGATATCGATCCAAAGCGCCTTGAAATCGCAAAGGAGACGCTTGGGGATGGCATTAAGCGCTTTGATGGCGCAGAGGCTCTCTTAGACTCGGGTCTTGTAGACGCCGTTATTCCCACCGTTCCTCATTACTATCATCCAACCTATGGAATTATGGCCATGAAGAAGGGCATCAATTTTCTATGCGAGAAGCCAGCTGGAGTCTATGCAGAGCAGGTTGAGAGGATGAATCAAGTCGCAAAGGAGAGTGGAGTTGTCTTCGGAGTTATGTTCAATCAGAGGACAAACCCAATCTATCAGAAGGCAAAGGACCTGGTTGAGAGCGGAGAGCTTGGAAGAATAATCCATGCACACTGGCTGATAACAAGCTGGTTCAGGGCAGAGAGCTACTATAAGTCCTCTTCTTGGAGAGCGACTTGGAAGGGAGAGGGCGGAGGCCTCCTTCTAAATCAGAATCCGCATAACCTAGACCTTTTCCAGTGGATACTTGGCTACCCAAAGAGGGTCAAGGCAGAGCTTTACTATGGAAAGCATAGATCCATCGAGGTCGAAGACGATGTGTATGCGCTCTTTGAGTTTCCCGGTGGAGCCACAGCAAGCTATATAACCACAATCTCTGATGCGCCAGGCACAAATAGGTTTGAGATCGATGGCACAAGAGGGCGCCTTGTTATCGAGAATGACGCTCTTATGTTCAACAGGCTCAGAGTCGACAGCGATGAGTTCAATAAGACATTTAAGGGAGAGATCGGACAGCCTGAGAATTGGAAGGTGGAGATACCAGTAAAGGGAAACTATACATCGCATCCGGGTATAATCATGAATTTTGCAGATGCGATACTAAAGGGCACCAAGCTGATAGCCCCAGGCGAGGATGGAATCAAGGGCCTTGAGATTTCAAATGGCATCCACCTCTCCTCTTGGCTTGGTGGCATATGGGTAGACCTTCCTGCGGATAAAGAGCTCTTCAAAGAGGAGCTGAAAAAGAAGTGTGGCGGAGTTCTGACTCAGTAGATGAAGAGGAAAAGGGAGAGAGATAAGCTGAAGAAGAGCCTCATTCTAAGATGGGGCTTTTCCTATTTTGCAATCTTTATCATCCCCTTTGTGCTCTATGTGATCTTTGTGATCATATCCTCTTTTCTTCTTTTCAGAAGCGTTCTCAACTCAAATTCGATAGCCCTTGATGCCTCAACTCGCCTAATTGATATGGCAATTGATGAAGAGGCCTCACTCAGTGAGGATGTGGTACTGTCTCAGAGCCTTAGGGATGTTCTTCTTCCCTCCTCAATGGTCAATGATACATTCAGCCTCTATGAGGCCTCTACAGAGTTTAGGCACCTATTAAATAGCTACAACTACCTTTTGGATGCAGTTGTATACTCCCCAGACAAGGATGTTTACATATCGCAATCGGGGTGGGGAGGAATCAATGACTTTATAATGCGCTCCGAGCTTCAGCTTCCATTTGGCGATGATGAGATAAGAGCACTCCTTCGCTCTGAGCCAGTGGGGCTTACGCTTATGGATGCATCGGCTATCCAACGCGGTGGCACAAGAGTTCCCGGCATTCTTCTTTTGAGGCCGCTTAGCTACGCAAAGACATCGGAGGAGAGCAGAGTCTATATTCTTGCGACTCTCAATCTTCCCGCAATCCTCTCCGGAATAATAGACAATTTCCAGGGAATCATAATCACAGACCAAAATGGAAATCTCCTTTTTGACAGCTCTAGGGCAATTGAGAGTGGCGAGAAAATAGATCTGTCGCTCTCTAATGACGGTGTTCATAAGTTCAGAGATAGGGAGATGATTACCTTCGGAGGGTCAAGAGAGTCCAATCTGAGGTTTGGACTCATTACCGATAAGAGCGTATTCACAAGGTACATAACAATAGCAATCTCTCTTGGGATCGCATTCTTTTTGCTGTCGCTTGTGCTTACCCTGATTCTTGTCCTTATTCGGGTCAAGAAGGAGTGGGCTGAGTATGATATGGCAATCAAACAGGTTGGTGAGGTTGAGAGGTCGAAGGCAATAGACAGTCCCTATGCCCCATTTGTCTCAAGCGCAGAGGCACATGGGGCATAGGGACTGTCTATTGCCTTCGAC
>CANRIJ010000107.1 GCA_947630635.1 uncultured Spirochaetaceae bacterium
CCCTGACAATAAGCGGAAACGGCACAATAGACGGACTATCGAGCGGCAGGAAGGCCATCAGGGTCGGAACCGGCGGACCTGAAGACAATGCCAAGCTCATCATAAACGGCGGCACGTTCAAGGGGCAGGATGCCTGCATCCACCTCGACGGAGGAAAAGTGTCGGCGGTGATTAACGGCGGAACATTCTCGTCTGAGGAAGTAGATGTAAAAGGCGCTAAAAAGCACTTCACCCTGAACAAGGAGGATATATACAAGGAAACCTCCGAGATAACAGTCAATGGGGGAACCTTCCTCAACGGGTTCAATCCGATGAGCCACAGCAACGACACAGAGAACGACAACTATGTGGCCGATGGCTATTACACCGAGTTCGACGGAGACAAGACATACACCGTAAAGCAGAGGCCTTCCGGAACAGCGGGCTATAAAGTCGTATGGGATCAGGATGGATTTAATGCAATCTGCAGTGATGAGACGAAGGCAGCAACCGGCATACTTCTTGGAGCCGACATTGAATTTGAGAATAATAGCGCCGTGGATAATACTTGTAATGGCTTCATTAAATTCGATAGTTGGGGAAAGCCTGTCGCGATTGATCTGAATGGACACAAGCTCACTGCTAAAAAGGAGGTCGATAGCAGTAAAAAGCCATACAGCTATTTCATTGGGGCATTCGGCTCAGATGTGACAATAAGGGACAGCTCCAATGGAAAGGGACAGGTTGGAGATGACAATGGATATGTCTATAGGGCAGTTGCCGCTGTGAGCAGCGAAAGCTTGAAAGCCAAAGTGACTATAGAGGGCGGAAGGTTCTTTGGAGATATGGGGGCGGTCTTTCTTCAGGGAAAGAAGTCCGTCGGCATCATCTCAGGAGGAGAGTTCAAGACTCATAGTAAGGATAACGAAAAATATTGGACGATCAACATCTATAATCCAGATGCACAGAAAATAGGTGATGATGGTCAGGTGGAGACTCCTGGCGCCTATTACTCGGTGACGGGCGGAAGATTCTACGGGTTTAATCCTTCTAACCCAAATACAGACGACTGTGAGTCATATGTAGCCGAGGGACACACATCTACAAAGAGCGGCGATTGGTATGTTGTCAGTTAAGGCATTGAATTAGAAATTGTCGAAGGAGGGCTTCGGCTCTCCTTTTTTATTGTCATTTTGTGCTTCTTTAATTTAAGATAGCCACCTATGCAGAAGGATTTTTCCAAGGGATCTATATTCCTTTCTCTTACAGAGTTTGCAATTCCAGTCTTCTTTGCCATGTTTCTGCAGTCGCTTTATGGCGCTGTGGATCTTATGGTTGTGGGACACTTTGCCCTATCAGAAGATGTTGCCTCTGTATCAACGGGAGCTATGGTCCTGCAGAGTATTACAAGCCTTATTACTGGGCTCTCTACTGCAGTTACTGTGATACTCTCAAGAAGAATTGGTGAGGGTGAGAAGAATGCCCTATCAGAGTCAATTGGGGCATTTTTATCCTTCTTTGTGCTTTTATCATTGGCGCTTACGCTCATTCTTTTCTTCTCTCGGGGTTTTATATCCCATTTGATGCAGGTCCCCGAAGAGGCGCTTCTTGGTGCAGAGGATTATATGGGAATATGCTCATTTGGGATGCTCGCAATAAGCCTATATAACCTTATTGGAGCGCTTTTTAGGGGAATAGGCGATTCGCTTTCGCCTCTTTTTACAGTTCTTGTTGCAACCTTTATCAATATAGGTTTGGATTTTCTATTTGTTGGGCCTCTGAATATGGGAGCAAAGGGAGCTGCCCTTGCAACTGTGATTGCACAGGCCTCCTCTGTTCTCTTTTCCATCCTTCTTCTAAGGAGAAAGACAGGAAGGGTTAGATTCTCATTTATGAGTCTTATTCCAAATTGGAGAGTCTATTTGAGGATAGTCAAAATTGGAGGTCCGCTTGCTCTCTCTGATGTGCTTGTATCTATTTCATTCTTGTTTTTGATGTCTATTGCAAACTCACTTGGAGTAATAGCATCTGCTGGAGTTGGAGTAGCTGAGAAGATATGCGCATTTATTATGCTCCTGCCTTCTTCCTTTATGCAGTCTATGACTGCATTTGTTGCTCAGAATGAGGGAGCGGGGCATCCAGAGAGAAGCATGAAAGGCCTGAAAATAGCCATACTCATGAGTCTTTTTATGGGATCTATCCTCTTTTATATTTCGTTTTTCCATGGAGATATTCTGACTGGGATTTTCACCCGCGATGAGGAGGTTGTAAGCTCTGGTGCTGACTATTTGAAGGCATATGGCATTGATACCCTTCTTACAAGCTTCTTGTTTTGCTTTGCCGGCTATTTCACTGGAAAGGGGAAGACGCTTTTTGTTATGGCCAATGGTTTAATGGGTGCTTTTTTGGTTAGAGTGCCTCTTGCTTATCTTTTCTCCAGGTTTGATGGCATGACGCTTTTCATGCTTGGATGCTCAGTTCCCATATCTACTGTATTCCAGATATCCCTATGCCTTATATACCTATTAATTACATACAGAAAGGATAAGAGGATATCTATGCACTCTGAGGACTCCTCTCGCGTTTTAGCAAAATAGAGGACCTTACTACCATATAGATAGCGATTGATATCTCTATTAGGCAAATCACTGCCGCAAGAGAGGACATCATGGCTCTTTCAAATATGCTATTGTCCTCTACGCCTGAGAAGGTGAAGATCATCACTGACGTCAGAGAGAGAAGAGACATCATAGCCTGTACAAGGCTGACTGCCTTTACTGATGACAGAAGCGGGCTATGGTATTTTCTGTATTTCACCAAGTTGCGTATTGCGCTTATTACTAGATAGAAGGTATAGAAGGCCATCATGTATACAATGGGCTCTGGGTAGTTATAGCTTCGCTCTGAATTGACTGCTATGACGCATATTGCAGTCATTGCCTGATTGAGTATAAGAAGGGTGCATCCAACGAACTTATATCTTTTGAGCTCGTCGATTTTGTCTTTTCTGATTCCAGATAGGAGACTTATCTTTATTCCCACCAGTATTGCATAGTAGACAGAGAGTGCGATTGCAAAGCTGTCTCTTTTGATTATTCCAAAAGAGAGCTTGATTATGATGTATGCTCCATTTATAAGAGTGGTAATAAGAAGAATGAAGGCCGTTCTTTTTTTTACATCTCCCATTGATCTTGCAAGTTTGGAGACTCTTTCATTGGAGCTATTCTCCATCTTCTCTTTGATGTTTTCTTTTGCATTTTCAATTGAGCTCTTTATGTATCTTGAGATGCCTGTAATTGATACAACAAGTGCATATGCGCTCAGAAAGAATGATATGTCTCTAATTATTGGATTCTGTATATCTGAGAGAGCAACTCCGATAAGGAGCCCAAAACCAAGTGTTGATATTGCGATAGTGAGTGCGGGAGAGAGGAAAAAGACTCTTCTCAGAAATTTTCTCATATAGGAGAATATTCTTGCATTTAATTTAAGTGCGCAACTCTTAAGGGCCTATCATCTCCGGCTTTTTCTACCTTCAGATCATGGGATACGAACCGGTTTGCCCACTGCCAGACTCTCATGAGGTATTCCTCTTTATGATATTCAATCGATGTCGCATGCCCAGAGTCTGTAATCCATATCTCTTTTTCTGCTTTGCAGCTTCTATAGTTGTCATAGACCATATGGCAGGGGACGACTTTGTCGCTCTTTCCATGTATGAAGAGCATTGGGATATTTGAGTTTGAGAGCTCATACATAGGAGTCACCTCCTCAAAGTCCATTTTGGTTCTCAGTCTCGACCATATATTGAGAAATCGCACAAATGGTCTTCCTCTAAGGTATGTATTGGATTCTACTTGATGGATGTACTCCTTTAGGAGGGTAGAGTAGCCGCAGTCTTCTATAGCGCATTTGACACCGCTTGGATTCCTTCCGGCTGTCATCATGACAGTAGCCGCTCCCATGCTGGTTCCATGTAGCACTATCTCTGCATCCTTATCGATCTCCTTTATATATCTTATATAGCCTAGTATGTCCTTTGATTCGTTCTTGCCCATCGTGATCCATTTTCCCTCGCTCTCTCCATGAGCGCGGTTTTCTACTATAAGGACATTCCAATCTCGCTTTGAGAAGTAGATTGCGAGGGCTGCATTATCTGTGCTGGAGCCTCTATATCCATGCACAGTAATGAGCCATTTATGGGAATCCGGATTTCTTTTTATATAGCTATGGAGTCTTAGATTATCGAATGATCTTAAATAGACAGAGTCGCATGAGGATAGGAATCTATAGATTTTCTTTTTCTCCTCTAGGGACTTTTTTGTAAAGAAGATCGGATCTGGCATCTCTCTTTTCATCCACATGGAGGATTTGCGGTAAAGCATGAAGCGCACCATGTACTCAGAGAAGACGACGAACACCAGAAATATCGCCAATGTAAGGCAGATCAAAACAATAGCTATTGCCATAACACTTACACTATACAGTAAACTTAAAATAATTCCTTTACTTATAAAGGGATAAAATGCCCTCTAAGGTGTGTATTATTTTCTCTCTATACTCTTTTGGCTCCAAAACGACTATGCTTTTGCCGCTCTGTATTATTCTCAGGAGAAGTTCATAGGAGTTCTCGATCTTTATTTTGCAGACGCTCTTTCCGCCATCCAGTCTGTAGATCTCTGGCTCTTCCTTTATAAGAGTCGAGAATGAGTTGAGCGCGCTCTTTTCGTCTATTAAGAGGGTAAGCGGAATCATATCGATTGCATCATAGTCCTCTCTGTTTTTTATCTTAAAGGGCTTGAGATTGTCTGGAATCGTGTAGGTTTCATTCAGCATCTGCACCCTGGATATGTCGTTTATATCTACTGTGGCTATTTCCTTGGTGTGTCTGAGCCTTCCTGTTACAGTTATTGGCTTTCTTTTCTCCAGTTCATCCTTGAATCCGATGAAGTAGAGCGCTATCTCTGCCTCGTCTCCATTTTTCATGAAGATTCTTGCGATTCGCCCTGATACCCAAGAGTCTATAAGCGTCTCCATTATCTTCTTGTCGTTATCGCTCTCGTTTTCTGTGAGTATTAGGTTGTTCTCTATCGAATCGGCTAGATCCAAGAGACTCTTTGAGATATTGGGTGCATATTGTCTCATATTATTGCCAATCTTTCTGAGCCCTGTGGCAAGATGGCTGTTGAGCATATCATTTGTATTAGAGAGAGCTTCTGCAGATAGGTTGAAAGCGAGGCTTTCATAGATGCTG
>CANRIJ010000108.1 GCA_947630635.1 uncultured Spirochaetaceae bacterium
TCAGCATAACCATGCTTACGCTCTTTTTGGGATTATATACAGAATATGGATATAATAGGCCCTCATCGCTACCCCCTAATATTCTTATGCCGCCATCATAGCTTTCGTCTATGAATCTGACAAAAAAGGCCTTTCCGTCTACAAGCGCCTCGCTCTCACCATATTTGAAGATGCTCTTGTCTGTAAAGAGAGACTTAAGCTCCTCAAGCCTATCTCCCTCAAAGACTGCATCAAAGCTCCTTACGTTTCTGATATCGTCAAAACGCTCCCTCTGAAGATAGCTCATAATCGATGAGATAACGATCACCATCGAGATTGATATTGCAATCATCAATATGGTTCTTATTGTTCTCGAAAGATGCGAAGAGGAGCGAGAAAACGCATATCTTAGGGAAATGCTGAAAATCAAAGCCTTTCTATCTCCAATATTCTTGAGCCATCAAGATCGTAGTGAATAGAGAAGGCCTCTTTCCCCTCAAAGTATCTGACCTCCATGAATGTCCCATCATCAAGTCTATCTCGGCGAGAATAGATCTCTCCATTTTCATAAACAGTCTTAGAGTATCCAGAGGAATAGTCCTCAACTTCGCTTATCTCGCCCTCTGTTGTTGTAAGTCTCAAGAGCGTCCCATCATCTTTATACTCATTTTCTATGACAGTGCCATCACGCTCCTCTCTGATAAGCCTTCCATTTGAATCAAAGACCCTCTTAGATAGAAGGCTTCCATCTTCATCGCTCCTTCTCTCCTCCCAAGATCCGTCTTCTCCCTTTGAGAGCTCAAAGAGATCGCTCTCATCGCTTCTATCAAAAAAGCCGCTCTCATTAAGCTCAAGCCTAATAGACTCGCCATCATCGCTATAGACATAAAAATCCCCAGAGAGTCTTGAATTTAGATCTCCCAAAAGCGCAACGAGCCTTCCAGATGAGTCGGTGAGGTATTCGACTCTTCTCTTGATCTCAGAGTTTAGGGCATAGCTATAAGACTCAAGATTTCCATCCTCATCGTAGAAATATGTATATTCTTCGGTGTTATCGCCCTCTTTGATAACCCTGGATGTGATCATCCCATCCTCGCTCTTAACACTCTCTTCTCTATCACCCCTAATAAGCGTCCAGCCACCATTCTCAATAGTCTTTCTCTCGATTTCAACACCATCCAAATAGAGAATATATGAGCCTTTCTCATCCTCTTCTCTCTCATAGCCAGTGCCACTAAGCTCATCTATTCTCTCAAGGCGCTGAGAAAGCATATTGCTCCTAAAGTAGGCAGATGAGAAGAGCGCACTGCATAATAGGAGAAATAGAAATAAGAGAGAGACCCTCTTTGTCATTCTTTTGCATTTCCCATTAGGCTATCGATGAACTCCTCTTTGTCAAAGGGCTTAATATCATCGTACTTCTCGCCAGTGCATACAAAGACAATAGGAAGCCTAAGAAATTTGCCTATCTGGATAAGTGCCCCACCCTTGGCTGCACTGTCATATTTGGTGAGAATAACTCCATCAAGGGAGACTGCCTCATTAAAAAGCGTTGCCTGACTGAGTCCATTTTGGCCAGTTGTTGCATCGATTACCAAGAACTTCTGATAATTCTCGCCTTGAATGCCCTTCCCCTTAATGATCTTGTCAATCTTCTGAAGCTCCTTCATAAGATTCTCTTTGTTATGCATTCTTCCTGCAGTATCCGCAAGTATAAGAGTATCGCCCTGTGCCTGAGATGAGGTTATCGCATCAAAGACCACGGCTCCGGGATCAGAGCCCATCTTCTGCTTGACTATCCTCATATTAAGTCGCTCTGCATGGATATCAAGCTGGTCTACGGCAGCAGCTCTAAATGTATCGGCTGCAGCAAATAAAACCCTCTCGCCCTTTTTGTCAAAGTATTTTCCCATCTTGGCAATTGTAGTTGTCTTTCCAACTCCGTTTACGCCAAGAATCATCCAGACTTTAAGGCTCGATTTATCCATCTTATTTAAGTCGTAGGCTCCTATATACGAAGAGAGAATCTCCTTCATCTTCTCCCTAAGTCCTGCCGCATCCTCTATTTTCTCTCTCTTTGCATCCTCTCTGAGCTCAGTAATGACCTCATCGGTTATCCTCGAGCCAAGATCTCCCTCTAAAAGAGCATCCTCAAGCTCCTCGAAAAAAGACTCATCGATCTTTCTTCCCGTAAATAGAGACTTAAGCTTCTCTCCGAATTTCTTAAAAAATGCCATAGACTCTCCTTCTATAGTCCCAGCTGGGCACTCTCATAATATTCAAACATACTCTGAAATAGGTTAACCAGCGATACTACGCTTACTCCCATCATAACGCCCCTTAGGGGGTATAGCGGAACATCTGGATAGACTCTCATGACAACTCCCGTAGAGACCCATCCGCCAAAGAGCATAAGAGTAGTAAAGAGCGATTTGTAGAACTCCATTTTGGCATCCTCTAAAAGAGTCGCATCATTCATCCACTCTGGCTTCATGGTAAGATCAAGGCTATTTGCCCTATTCATAGACTGAAGAGAATAGACTGAAAATCCTTCGTGGCTTAGAGTGAGGGTAAATGGATAGATTGCCTCTTTGATAATATGGCTCTCCTCTTCCATTCCGTTGTAATAGAGTTTTGCATCATATGGAATGGGAGTTATAAACAGGGGCTCTGGAATAATCCTATTTAAATTCAGATCGAGTTTTCCATTTGTTCCATCGAGGCAGATCTTCTCTGTCTCAAGCACATAGCCAGGAGCAGAGTATGTAAATGTATGCTCGCCATTTTCCAAGGCAATATAGCCTGTATACAAGTTGATATTCTTTCCATCTACAACAAGCGTCCCCTGAGGTGGAAGCGAAAAGGAATATAGGTGCGTATTCTCATTCTTCAAAAGCGGGAGAAAGAGGTCTAAGAGCTCTTTGAGGTCATCTTCCTTATCAAGGCTCTGAAAAAGAGATGTCAGACGCCTCTCCCCGTTTATGGACAAGACCAAGAATGGAACGGGGTCCTCACTGACTGAATCCACAGCTATAAGCATATCGATTCCATAGAGCCTTCTATAGTAGTCAATAGCATCCTCGTCAGAGTCAAAAATCCATTTCTTCTCACTATCGCTGAACGAATGGGAGTTCTTCTCAAGTGTCAGAGTCGAGAACGATATATCGTCTTTTTTTAGAGACTCAAGGGATGAGAAGTTCTCTGCTCTCAGATATGAGTCATATGAGTCCTCATATTTATACTCAGCCTCTCTCTCAAGACGGACTCTTGCCTCATCAATCCTATCCTGATTTGTAACTTCTCTCATAAGGGAGAGCACCTCTTCGATCATCATCTCATATTCGCTATTCTCGCTGACGATGCTGTAAGAATAGGAGGCAGAATATATAGGCGCTATGAAAAGAAATAGCAGGATAATGAGACTAAGCTTCTTTTTGCCAGTGAAGATACTTTTCAATGAAATCATCTATCTCACCATCCATGACAGCATTGATATTCCCAACGCTGTAGTTTGTCCTATGGTCCTTAACCATAGTATAGGGCTGAAATACATAGCTTCTGATCTGAGACCCCCACCCTATATCCTTCTTTGCAATTGCATTCTTCTCCTTTTCCTTCTCCTTCTCCCTTTGATAGTACTCATAGAGCCGTGCCCTCAGCATCTTAAAGGCAACATCCTTATTCATGTACTGGCTTCTCTCGTTTTGGCACTGTACGACAATGCCAGTTGCGTAGTGAGTTATCCTGACTGCGGAGTCCGTCTTGTTTACATGCTGTCCACCGGCACCGCCTGAGCGATATGTATCAAGTCTGTAATCCTCTGGCTTGATATCAATCTCTATAGAGTCATCGACCTCTGCCGAAGCATATACAGAGGCAAAGGAAGTATGCCTTCTCTTATTTGCATCAAAGGGAGATATCCTCACTAGGCGGTGCACTCCAGCCTCCCCCTTCAGGTAGCCAAATGCATAGTCTCCAGATATCTTCAATGTACAAGACTTAATGCCTCCCTCATTCTCCTCCATATCAAGTATCTCAGTCTTGAACTTATGCTTCTCGGCCCATCGCATGTACATTCGCATAAGCATCTGGGCCCAATCTGAGGCCTCTGTTCCCCCAGCTCCCGAGTGTATGGATAAAAAGAGATTGTTTTTGTCAAATTCGCCATCTAGAAGCGTCTTCGTTCTAAGAGGGTGGAATTTCCCCTCAATCTCTCTTATCTGCGCCTCCAATTCTGCCTTCAGGCTCTCATCTTCCTCAGAGCCATAGAGCTCTATAAGCTCATCAAGCTCATCAATCTCAGAGATGAGGCTCTTCCATGGATAATATGAGTCTTTTAGCGAGTTGAGGCTTGAGAAGGTTGCCTCTGCCCTCTTCTGATCGCTCCAGAAATCGCTCTTTTGAGTCTCCTTCTCGAGGGACTCTATCTTATTAAGTACGTCAGAGGCCTCAAAGACGCCTCCAAACGCTATATGCCTCTTCTTTTATCTGATCAAATGCGCTTCTATTCTCAATGAACATCTCGTTTCTCCTTGAGGTCGTTTACTCTCAATACAAGCCTAACCAGTGCCGCCTTATTTGGCTCAATGGA
The DNA here is from genome assembly GCA_947630635.1 of uncultured Spirochaetaceae bacterium. Lineage (GTDB taxonomy): Bacteria > Spirochaetota > Spirochaetia > Sphaerochaetales > Sphaerochaetaceae > Ornithospirochaeta. The sequence continues at coordinate 4,571 of CANRIJ010000108.1, forward strand.
GGTTGGAATCTCAAACGTCACCTTCTTATAAAGCGGAAACCTCTGAGCTCCAGATGAGGTGAATTGCTCTTGATATACATCTTCCTCTCTAAGCCTAAAGAACTCAGTAGACGAGAAAACCGCCTCTATCTCAGAGCTCTTATCAGTATAGCGAACCGTTTTTCCATTAACAAGAATTCCCTTTTCTATGGAGTTCTTGACATCGCTATTCAATATCTGAAAATCAGGACTATTGAGATATATATAGTATGATACGCTTCCCTCAAGCCTCTTCTGCGATATATTTATAAGAGTCAGATCCACAATAAATGTAGTATTCTTAAGCCTTATGTGCTTATTCATCAAAAAGGGGAGATCAGAGGATTTGAAAGTAGTGAGGAATTCGCTTCTCTTCTTGTCTCCCGGCTCAATCTCAAAGGCCCTATTCTCAAAAGAGTAGTTCTTTCCGTTGAGATTGATTGAATTTGAGAAGGATTTCAAGAGAGGACTTGTCTTCATGCCCCTATCGAAGGGGGCTCTATTGTCAATTATGTTTATCCTTCTCTTCTTAAGGGCAAACTCGCAAAGAGAGGCCCCCTTAGATGAGAGGA
>CANRIJ010000109.1 GCA_947630635.1 uncultured Spirochaetaceae bacterium
TGGGACTCCTGTTATGTATGATACTCGCTTTGGTCTTGATCTGGGCTTTGTATTGGGGTCAGCCCCAATATCCCTAGGGGGCTATTGGCCTGGAAGCGATAAGGTCGAGGGAGCATGCCTGAATTTTCTCAGTGAGGATGAAATCAAAAATGAGAGCGAGAGCGAGGATTTTGCCACGCTTCATCAATGTTCATCATGCCCTGGTTGCCAGATTCCAAAAGAGCCTAAGAAGATTGAGATCAGGGGAAATATTGATTGGATAGATCATCTTGCGACCCCAGCTGAGATGGCTCGCTATGAGGAAAACCTAATCAAAGAGGGGGAGGCCCTTAAGATTTGCAGCGAGAAGGCCGAGAAGAGAGGGCTGGATATGAAGGTTGTGGCTGCTCACTTCTTAGCAGGAGAGATGAAGGTCATTTTCTTCTTCACCTCTGAAAATAGAATAGACTTCAGAGACCTCGTAAAAGACCTTGTGGCAATTTTCAGAATGAGAATAGAGATGAGACAGATCGGCACCAGAGAAGAGGTGAAGACTGTCGGGGGCCTTGGAGTATGCGGAAGAGAGGCATGCTGCCACCTGATGTCAGCAGAGACCGAGAATGTCGCTATGAAGATGGCAAAGGAGCAGAATCTCTCTCTCAATGCTCAGAAAATCACCGGACTCTGCGGAAAGCTCTTTTGCTGCCTCAACTATGAGTACGAATACTACTTAGAAGAGAAGGCAAGGTATCCAGAGGATGGAGAGAGAATAAAGATAGATAAGGAGCTTTGGAGAGTAAAAGAGGCCAATATACTCTCAAAGAAGATAGCCCTTTTGGCCCAAGATGGAAGAGAGCTGAGTATCCCAATCGATAAGCTGTCAAAGAACCCCGAAAATGGCCACTGGACAGTCGACGAAGAGTTTCTCGAAACAGTTTTTTCCTCTTAGCGCTGAGGGCATTTCTTTGTATTGACCGAAGTTATTCTTTATGGTAACTTCATTAATCGCACACGATAATCTCAGATTTCAGTGGAATAATCATTGGAGGAATAAATGGCTAATAGATCGGCAGAGAAGAGAGTCAGGCAGTCAGAGAAGCGCAGAATCAGAAATCATGCTATTAAGAGCAGAGTAAGAACCTATATAAAGAAGTTCGAATCTGCATCTGCAAACGGAAATAAAGAAGCTGCCGCAGAGGCTCTCAAGGAAAGCCTGAAGCTCTTAGACAGTGCTGTTGGCAAGGGTGTTCTTCATAGAAACAACGCTGACAGAAAGAAGAGCAGACTACAGAAGATTTACAACAAGCTTGCATAGCATTTTGGGGGATATATGGAAGATAAGCTTACCAAGGCGGTGATCATTGAGAGCTTGCACAATAAGCTTGGCATCAATAGGTCCGACATTCATCTGATCATAGATGAGCTCTTTGAAGAGGTCAAAGATGGTCTTAAGGACAATAGGATTATTGAGCTTAGGGGTTTTGGCACCTTCGAGGTAAGAATTCGCAAGGGCAGAGAGAAGGCCCGCAATCCAAAGACTGGAGACGTCGTAGCAGTCGATAGACATGGAGTTGCGATATTCCGCCCCGGAAAAGAACTCAAAGATTACGTTTGGAATATTACCACCGGCCCTGGTGAGAGCGATTAAGAGGCGGGGCTTTGGTAGAGTTCAGAAAGGTTAGGAGCCTCAGGACTGTCGGTTCTGAGGTTCTTGTTTTATTGGTAAGCGCATTTATCCTCTCTTTAAGCCAGCCGGGCTTTATGTCTAAGCTTGGGCTTGGATTTATTGCGCTCTTTGCCTTAATCCCAGTCTTTATAGTCATAAGAAATACAAGCTGGAAGTGCGTATGGTTCTATGGCTTTCTTTTTGGACTATCATACTATTTCTTCTTTAATTACTGGCTGAGCGGCTTCCACCCGCTTGCTATTCTAATTGCCCCGATAATCAAGGGCGGCGAGATGCTTTTGCTCTTCTTGGCCCTAAAAGCAGCCGTCACCTTCTTCCCTAAAAAAGGCTATCTTCTGCAGCCAGTCATCTGGGTTAGCTATGCCTACCTTGCAGAGAATTGGTTTGCAGGCTATCCATATGGAAATATTGGATATGCAATGTGGCGCTATCGCATATTTATCCAGATTGCTGATATCACCGGAGTGTGGGGCATCATCTTTATGATGGTTCTTCCTCAGACCTTTATAGCCCAGTATCTCTATAATGGGCTGAAGGAGGGAAGGTGGAGATTTAGACCCTACCTGATGAAGAATATAGTCTTCGTATCGATTTATGGGGCCCTCTTGATTGCCACTCTGGTCTATGGCGGAGTAAAGCTCTCATATTGGAAGGATAGAGAGAGCGATAGGATTTGGAGAGTTGCCACCGTGCAGCATAACCATGACTCATGGAAGGGCGGCTATCAGACATACCTGCTGAATTTCAATAACCTCAGACGATATACCCTTGAGGCCATAAGATCAAATCCGGATATCGTTATATGGTCTGAGACTGCATTTGTTCCATCGGTATCATGGCATACAAACTACTATGTTGAGGGCTCTGGGTGGGAGGATATTGCCGATCTGACAAATAGATTCGTTGAATTCTCAGAAGAGCTTGATACTCCTCTCTTAACTGGCAATCCCAAGGGAGTGATAGATGATCCGAGTAAGCCTCCATATGACGAGGAGGGAAACCAGAACAGAAAGGACTACAACTCAGTAATTCTATTTGATGATGGCGAGATAAAGGGCGAGTATCTAAAGCAGCATCTGGTGCCATTTACAGAGCACTTTCCATATCAGAAGCAGATGCCATGGCTCTATAACCTTCTTTTGGCAAATGACTACAACTGGTGGGAGAAGGGCGATGAGCCAACTGTATTTGACCTAGATGGGGTCAAGTTCTCAACTCCTATATGCTATGAGGATACCTTTGGCTCGATTCCTGCTGAGTTTGTCAAAAATGGCGCAGATGTGATAGTGAACATGACCAATGACAACTGGTCAAAGAAGACAACTGCTGAGATGCAGCATGCCCTTATTGCAACCTATCGCTCTATTGAGACCAGAAAATCAACAATCAGAGGCACCAATAGCGGAATCACTACGATGATTACTCCAGACGGGAAGATGGGTGAGATAATGACTCCATTTACAATCGGATGGAAGGTATATGATGTCCCTGTATATACTCACGAGAATTACGAGAATACCTTCTATGTCGAGCACATTGACCTCTTTGCATTTATAGCAATCTACTCGTCTATTGCAATTCTGGTCTTTGGGCTTATATGGTTTATCGTAAAGAAGGCGAGAGAGCATAGGAGAAAGAGAGGATGATAGCCTCTCTTTTTATAATCGGAAGCGAGATTACAAAGGGCATTATTGGCGATAAGCACTCTAAGATGATCTCAAATGAGCTCACGCTTCTTGGCATAAAGGTATCGCGAATTGCCTTCTTTCCAGATGATATATCAATCGAGGAGAGCATCAGAGAAGAGAAAGAGAAGAGCGATATCATAATAGTCACAGGAGGTCTTGGCCCAACTCAGGATGACCTTACGCGAAGGGCAATCTCCGGTGCTCTAAATAGACCCCTCTCAGTAGATAGAGACGCAGAGGCTTGGCTAAGGGCTAAGCTTAAGGAGAGAGCAACTGGCTCAAATCTGAGACAGGCTGAGCTTCCTGAGGGGTTTTTTATGATCGATAACCCAAATGGGACAGCTCCAGGCTTCTGGGGAGAGGTGGGGCGGAGCCTTATTATATCCCTTCCCGGTCCTCCAAGGGAGCTTGAGCCAATGCTCTACTCATCTGTTCTTCCGCTTATCAGAGAAAAGAAGGGCTTGGGAGAAGCTGAGTGCGATGAGTATTCGTCATTTCTCACTCCGGAGGCAAAGCTGGAAGATCTCTTTGAGGAGGAGGATAGCGATCTCTCATTTGGAACTCGCTTCCAGGACTATAAGATATCGATTTATCTATCGGGTTTGACAAAAGAGAAAAGAGAGGAGGCAATCTTTGATATAAGGAAAAAGGTTGGAGACTATAGGATCTTCGAGAAAGACGTAGAGGTAGGCAAAATGCTCTTCGATGTTCTAAAAGAGAAAAAAAAGACCATAGCATTTGCAGAGAGCTGCACTGGTGGTCTTCTCTCCTCTCATTTTGCATCGATCCCCGGAGTATCTGAGGTCTTTATGGGCTCTGTTGTCTCCTATGCATATTCTGTCAAAGAGGATGTCTTGAAAGTCTCAAAAGAGACTATAGAGAGGTACGGTGCAGTCTCAAGAGAGTGTGCCATAGAAATGGCAAGAGGCGTGAGGGAGAAGCTCGGATCTGACTATGCTGCATCGGTTACCGGAGTTGCCGGCCCCAAGAGTCAAGAGGGGCATAGCGTTGGACACGTAGTCTTTGGCTTTTCTGGAGATAGGGGAGATGTAGCGGCAGAGGTTGAGCTTGGCACATTCTCTCGTGATGCCATAAGAAGAAGGGCAGTTGTAGCGTCTATGCTTTTGATGTGTGCATATATTAACGGAGATGACACGGCGTCCATTGCTTCCTCATGGAAAGCACTTTGATTTTTATTGACAACCTCCATTTTGAGTAAATAAGATATACCTAGCTTCTTTAAGAGGTTGTTTATAAATCCCCGTTAATATCAAAAATTATTGCTTTGGTTGAATTCGGATATTTTATTTGGAGTTTTATTTGATGTCTGATAATGACAATGAGCCTATTGAGGCTTCAAAGGTAGAATCGGCAGAAGAAGAGGCTAAAAAGCCATCTAAGAGAGTAATCGTAGTCAAGGGAAGAAGGGGAAGACCTCCAAAGGTAAGAGTCAAGGAGTCTTCAAGCGGCTCTTCGGAAAAGAAAGAGGAAGAAGAGGCGGTCCCAGATTCTCAGATGAGAGATGAAAGTGCTCTAGAAGAGAGTGTAAAAGAAGAGCCTTCTGAGGCTCCTCTTAGTAAAGAGGAGGATATATCTCAAGTCGAGAGCCCAGAGGTAAAGACAGAAGAAGATCAGGGCGATAGCAGACAAGAGTCCGATGAGCTCTCAGAGAAAGATCGCTACAAGCGCTATGATAAGAACTCTAGAATGATGAAGCTCAAGGGCAGAAAAGAGAGACGCCCTGAGGACTTTGTTCCTGAGATCAATTTAGATGAGAACCCTGATGC
>CANRIJ010000110.1 GCA_947630635.1 uncultured Spirochaetaceae bacterium
CTTCGGCTTCTTTTCCTATGTCTGTGGCCTGCCCCTTTCACAGGCAGGCCGGAATCGACTCGAGGCTACCCGCCTCTATTTCTCTTCTCTTCCCTTCTTTAATTTGTCAAAAAACAAGGCGTCCTTATTGATTTGAACGCCATGCTAATCTACCAAATATAAAAAAGGTTGTCAATCAACTATTTAAAAGATAAACGAAAAATATTTCACACTTCGGCAAAAATAAAGATAATTCTTTGCCATAGCACTATTTATTATCTAGAACAAAAGATATGGCCTCGGGAAAGGAAAATCCTTTGTCGTTCATATCTATGTAAGAAGGGAGCACTTCAAACTCATTTTTATGCTCAAAAACCCTATACATTCCCACAGAGACAGGCATAAAGCGAAATAGATCCTGATCATTTAAGGAATCGCCAAAATAGATGCCTTTCTCCTTTAAATCAGACTCTGCTATCTCAAAATAGTCTCTTGTAAAGGAGAGAAGGGCATTTAGTTTATTGTATGGAGCAAACCACACATTTATATGAATGCTGCTCTCGCCATAATAGGCGCCAAAGCTCTTGATGAGGTTCTTTAGATTATTAACCTCGCCATCATCGAGTTTCGACCTATCATAGGCAATATCGAAGAGCCTTGCATATTGATCGCTGGAAAGGCTCAGGCCTGCGGTCTTTCTCAAAAACTGCTCCTTCTTTTCCTTATATTCAGCTGCCTTTATGACTTGATTTGGGTAATATGTGATTTCCCTCTTCGAATTATAGGCAAGCATCACTGCACCAGACTCTGCAATAACCGCATCCACTGGCCACTGCCTAATATACACGTCTGCCCATCCGGCAGAGCCCCCTGTCAGAAGGATAATTGTCTTACCGCTATTCTTAAGCTCCCAAAGCGCATTCAAATTGGCAGGATAGAGCGAGCCATTATATGTAATAGTGTCATCAACATCGCTAATTACATATTTAAGATGATTTTTGAACTCACTAGAAAGCGAATTTGGCTTAAACGGAAGACCACTCTCTCTATCCATACTACCTTGTCATGTCACTGAGTATCTTTGACTTAAAAACATCCTTTATATAGACAATAAAGCTCATAAGAGATGCCAGCGCAGAGAGTGAGAAGAAACCGTAGATTATCCAATAGCAGATCTCAACCCCTCTTCCCATCGGCACAAAAGCATCAGAAGTAAGAAATGCAATTGAGAGAAGAGTAGTAATCGCGTATAAAACCGTCTTGCTCTTTCCAAACCAGTTTGCGGGCATTGCCTTTCCCTTGCGCATCAAAAGCATTCTGATAAAGAGTATGCCAAACTCCCTCCACATAATTATTATGAAGGCCCAAGATGGCATAAGGGCCATACTCTTTCCGCTTGGCAGGGCTATCATACTTCCCATAAAGCATACAAAGAATGTCAGATGAGAGAGCGTATCAGCAAATGGATCCAAGACCTTTCCAAGGTCAGTCACCAGATTGTTCTTGCGCGCTATCTTTCCATCTAGAAGATCGGTCAGCTCTGCAATTATATAGCATATAACCATCAAAATGGTTCCGCCAATTACAAAGCCAGAGCCACCGGCTCCCCTCACCAGAAATCCGATGAAGAAAACCGGGACCATTATCAGCCTTAAAACCGTAAGCTTATTAGGTAAATTCATTTTCAGCTCTCAAGTACATACCCATAGGGTCAAATCTGCTCTTTGCTATCGATTGCACTCTTTATCTCAGAGAGAGCATCCTCGAATTGAAGGGCATTTTTCTGCTTCCCATTCCTGTATCTGATGGAAAGAGTGCCATTCTCTTTCTCCTTACCGCCGACAATAACCATATATGGAATCTTCAAAGACTGGGCATTTCTGATTTTTGCGTTGAAGCGCTCGTCAGAGAGGTCCGTCTTGGTCCTTATGCCCTCTTTTCTGAACTTCTTCTCAAGCTCCTTTGCATAATCATAGACAAAATCGCCAATTGGAATAATCGCAACCTGCTCAGGCGAGAGCCATGGAGGGAAGGCACCAGCATAGTTCTCAATGAGAACGCCAAAGAATCTCTCAATAGACCCAAGAAGCGCCCTATGAATCATATAGGGTCTCTTCTCTTTTCCATCCTTATCTACAAATGTCAGATTAAAACGCTCGGGAAGGTTGAAGTCGAACTGCACAGTCGAGAGCTGCCACTCTCTCCCAATTGCGTCTTTGACCTTGAGGTCAATCTTAGGCCCATAAAAGGCTCCGCCGCCCTCATCGATATCATACTTAAGGCCCTCTTTCTCAACTGCCTTCTTAAGAGCCTCAGTAGCTGCGTCCCACTTCTCCTTCTCGCCAACCGACTTCTCTGGCTTAGTCGATATATATGCATGTATATCATCGAAGCCAAATGAGTGAAGCATATAAAGCGAGAAGCGAAGAACCTCCATGATCTCATCGTCCATCTGCTCTGGCGTGACAAATAAGTGCGCATCATCCTGGGTAAAGCCTCTTACTCTCATAAGTCCATGAAGAGCACCAGCCTTCTCATATCTGTAGACGGTACCAAGCTCTGCCCACCTAAATGGAAGGTCTCTATAGCTTCGCTTTGAATTCTGGTAGATCATAATGTGAAATGGGCAGTTCATCGGCTTTACGTAATAATCCATGTTATCCATCTCCATCGGTGGATACATAGACTCTTTGTAGAATCCCAAATGCCCAGAGGTCTCCCAAAGCCATGATTTTCCCACGTGCGGGGTGTAAATCATCTCATAGCCATTCTTGTAGTGCTCCTCTCTCCAGAAATTCTCAATCTGCTGTCTGACCCTTGCTCCCCTCGGATGCCAGTAAACAAGTCCTGGACCTGCCTCCTCATGAAGGGAGAAGAGATCAAGCTCCTTTCCAAGCTTTCTGTGGTCTCTCTTCTCAATATCAGCAAGGTGGTCGAGGTATGCTCTGAGTTCCTTCGGAGTAGACCATGCTGTGCCATATATACGAGTAAGCATCTTGTTCTTCTCGCTTCCCCTCCAATATGCACCAGCTATATTCAAGAGCTTAAAGCCATCTGCAGAGAGCTCTTTGGTTGATTCAACATGAGGTCCTCTGCAGAGATCTGTGAAGTTGCCCTGAGTATAAATTGATACTGTCTCTCCCTCCGGAATCGCATCCAAGAGCTCGAGCTTGTATTTCTGGTCTTTAAAGAGCTCTCTAGCCTCATCCCTTGTAACTTCTCTTCTCTGAAATGAAGCACCGCTCTTTATGATCCTCTTCATCCTCTCCTCAATCTCTTTCAGATCTTCATCCTGCAAGGGCTTAGATAGGTCAAAGTCATAGTAAAATCCATTTTCTATCGATGGTCCGATTGCGATCTGCGCATCTGGAAACATCTCCAATACTGCTTCGGCCATTACATGTGCCATCGAATGCCTTAAAGTAGAAAGCTCAGCTTTAGCCATAAAAAACTCCTATAAAAAAACAAAGCCTACGCAGCTTAATCCTTACAAAACGCAAGGACGAAGCTGTATAGGCTCCGCGGTCCCACCTTGCTTCCCCCCATTTAGGAGACGCTCTTATCTGTTAACGCCAGCAACGTCGCAAAGTACTCATCTCTTTTCCCGTGCGCTGCTCGGAAGTGGTTTTCACATCGTCCTGCCAGATTCCTTCCTTCCTAGAGAATCCTCTCAGGGGCAAGATTGGATGCTACTCTTCTTCGTCACTGCATTTACACTGAATATTAAACTTAAGAATTTCCTTTTGCAATATTGATAAATATCAGAAGAAGGACTTAACAATCTCAGAGACTCTCTGAAGAAGTCTCACATCATCCTCGCTGAATCTCGATAGTATAGGGCTATCAATGTCTATCACGCCTATCACGCTCATATCTTCTCTCAATATCGGATAGACAAGCTCGCTTTTGGATTTGTCAGAGCATGCAATATGCCCTGGAAAGAGAGAGACATCAGGCACATTAAAATACCTTTTTTCCATTAGTGCTCTGCCGCAGACTCCCCTTCCATTCTCGATTGCTTGGCATGCCGGCTCGCCCTGAAAGGGTCCAAGTTTCAGTTTTCCGTCCTCATAGAGGTAAAAGCCAACCCAATTCACACTGTCAAGCCAATCAAAGAGAAAGGCAGAGATATTTGCTAGATTGGAAACTCTATCAATAAGAGTCTCAACAGGCACAAGGGCCTCTTTCATAAATTCAAGAAATAGCTCCTCAGGAATACCCGATAGAGTCTTAAAAGAGCTCAAGACTTTGCCTCTTGGCCCTTTGCTTGAGAACCTGCCAGCTTATTCATCTGCCTTAGCTTAAGAGCAAGCTGTGGCTTGGTTACCACACCCGGGCCTGCAATACAGCCACCCTCGCAGCACATCACCTCAACAAGGTCTGCCTCAGGAGCCCTCTTCTCCCAAGTCTTCATAACTCTGACCTGCTTCTTATCAAGTCCATTTATAGGAAGAACCCTGATCTCTTTGTCCTTCTCTTTATAGCGGCGAAGAACGCAGGACGCAACTCCAGTTGAGACTGCATACTCTCTGCAATCCTCAAATGATGCAGTATCTCCCAAATCAGAGCTCTCCATCTTCTGCACATCGATGTCTTTGGCAATAAAGAGAGCCGCAAGCTCAGTAAAGGTCAGAACACCATCGATTTTGTCTCTGTATTTCTTTGCAACCTCTATGCGCTTCGCGAGGCATGGGCCAATAAAGATAGATTTATGATCCGGAAATCTCTTTCTGACAACATCGGCCGTATATCCCATCGGAGAGAGTGTGCTGGAATACTTCGTCTTCAAGTATGGTATGTGGTTCTCAACTAGCTCCATCCATGCCGGACAGCAAGAAGTAGTCATGAACTTCTCTCCGCTCTCTAAGCGCTCAACAAGCTCCTCTGCCTCGTGCTCAGATGTTGTCAGAGCTCCCTCTGCTACCTCAACCACCTCATCAAAGCCGAGGGCTTTAATAGCACTCTTTATCTGTCCGAGACTGCCAGGAAACTGGCCCTCAATTGCTGGAGCGATCATTGCTACCATCTTCTCTTTTCTCTTAAGCATCTTTGCAACAGGAAAGAGTCCGCTCCTCTCTACAATCGCGCCAAATGGACAGCTTCTTGCGCACTTGCCGCAAAAAAGTTTTAAGGTGAGAAGGTAGTC
>CANRIJ010000111.1 GCA_947630635.1 uncultured Spirochaetaceae bacterium
CCCTCGGCAACGATTTTTCCCCTATCTGCGAATATGAAGCAGTGGTCATATGCTCCTTCCCTTCTATCAGAGAGCCTCTCTGATGCCCTGAAATCGAAGTCTGTATTGATAACGCTCTTGACCTCAGTAGGAATCAGCTCGTCATCTACTGCTATATACCTATCAGCATTCATCTTTATGTAGGTATTTCTGATATCCTTTCCTCCCGAAAGGTTGAAAAAGGCATGGTTTGTGATGTTTACCGGACACTTCTTATCGCTTTCGACAAGGTAGTCGATTCTGAGAGTGCCATTCTCAGTGAGGCTATATTTGACCTGTGCAGTATGAGAGCCGGGAAAACCGCCCTCCTCGGGAGAGGAGAGAGAAAGACGAACAAAGTCCTTTCCTGTCTCCTCTATCTTCCAATCATGATAGCCAAAGTTCTTTGATCCAGAATGGAGATTGTTTTTCCCATTATTCTTCTCAAGAGTATATTTCTCATCTCCAATTCTGAACTCCGCGCCCTTGATTCTATTTGCAAAGGGGCCTACTACCTCAGAGAAATACTCTTTTGTACTCTGATAGTCATCCGAATTCTCATAACCCACTATTATGTCTTGGTCCTTATACTTGAAGCTCTCAAGTATTGCTCCATGACTCAAAACCGAAAATGAATAATCGCCATTTTTTATCTCTGCTCTTTCCATAAAATACCTCATTAGCTGAAAATTGGCCCAAGCGCTTTCACATACTTAAGCCACTCATTGTAGACTTTTCTGTATTTCTCTGTATTGCCATAGTTTGGCTTTGCACTTTTAGTATCATCAAATTCGACGTTTTCTCTAACAACAGAAGATATGCTTCTATCTTCTGCCTCAGAGAGAGCCTGAAGTGCAGCGCCAAAGGCCGCTGACTCCTCAATTACAGGCACCCTTACCTCGATGGATGTCATATCAGAGATCAGAGAGCGCCAGAACCTGCTCTTAGCTCCTCCCCCTGCGAGGGTAATCGTCTTAGCCTTGAGGCCAAGCTCCTCAAGGGTGGAGAGTCCCAAAAGAAACTCAAAGCTCGGACCCTCAATTGATGCGCGTGCAATATTCTCTCTCTTGAGATTGGAGTTCGTGATTCCAGCAATCACTCCCTTCCCATTCGGATAGTTCGGTATTCTCTCGCCATTATAGAACGGAAGGACGAGTATTCCCTCAGCTCCGATTGGAGAAGACTCTGCAATAGAGTCAAACTCCTTAACCGAAAGGGAGAAAAGAGAGCGGAATATCTCGGTTGAGACTGTGCAGTTCATCGTACAAAGCAGCGGAAGGAAAGTTCCATGGCTGCTTCTGAAGGCGGCCATTATTCCGCTCTTGTCGATTATAGGGGAATCAGAGGATGCAAAGAGCGTACCGGAGGTTCCAAGGCTCATCGTAACAGAGCCGTTATCCACGGTCCCAGTTCCGATTGCGGCCATCATATTGTCACCGCCTCCAGATGAGACCATCACTCCTTCTTTAAGCCCAAGAGCCCTCTGAGCCTCCTTTGAAACTATTCCTATAATCGAATTCTCCCTTCTCAGCTCGGGAAGCCTCTCAAAGAGTGATGGGTCAGCAAGATCAGAGAGCTCTTTAGACCAAAGCCCCCTTCTGACATCCAAGAGCCCGGTTCCTGAGGCATCTCCCATCTCCATTACTGCCCTTCCAGTAAGGTAGTAATTGAGATAGTCGTGGGGAAGAAGCACATAGCGCATCCTATCATAAAGGTCTCTATGCTCTTTTATAAAATAGTAGATCTTGCCAAGTGTATAGCCGGGCATAATTGTGTTGCCCAGCTCCTCAATCAATTTGGAAGACCCCCCATATTTGTCTATAAGCTCTTCAGAGTAGGAGGAAGTGGATGTATCACACCAGAGCTTTACATTGGAAAGCACCTCTCCACTCTCAGAGATAGGCACAAAGCCATGCTGCTGTCCAGAAACTCCTATGGCCTCGATCCTCTCTTTGATTTTTCTGTCTATTCTTGAAAAGGTTGAGAGAAGAGCCTCTATCCACCAAGAGGCCTTCTGCTCTCTTACCCCGCCCTCCTCGCTTATAAGATCGATTTTGGCGCTCTCAAGGGCAAGGACTCTCTTCTCATCCGAATCATAGACCAGAGTCTTTAGGCTCTGGGTTCCAAGATCAATTCCTGAGACTACCATATTAGAACGGATTCTCTCCAGGGTATAAATCGCCCTTCTTTCTATTAAAGGAGATGTCCTTTACTCCAATGTAGTCAAAGAGCGAATAGAGCGCTCTTCCAACGTGTCCAAATGCAACAGCTCCATGATGGGGATACCTCTTTCCAATGAGAACGTTTCTGTAGAATCTTCCCATCTCATGGATTGCGAAGACTCCGATTCCGCCAAAGCTCTTTGTCTTAACGGGAAGAACCTCACCCTGGCATACATAGGCTTGGAGTGCTGTGTCTGCATTCGAGTGAAGCCTGAAGAATGTGATATCACCCGGCTTGATGTCTCCCTCGAGAGTTCCTCTTGTGAAGTCAGGCTCTCCTCCTGACTCCAAAAGCCTATTCTGGATTATCTGATAGTTGATTGCTCCGCAGCTTAGGCACTCAAATGGAGTATTTCCGCAGTGAAAGCCCATGAAGGTATCGGTAAGGCTATAGTCATACTTTCCCTTGATCTCGCTCTCATACATATCCTTTGGAACTGTGTTGTTTATATCCAATAGCGTTACTGGAGATTCTGTTATGCATGCTCCGATATACTCAGAGAGAGCGCCATAGATATCAACCTCGCATGATACCGGAATACCCCTCGATGCCAGTCGAGAGTTTACATAGCAAGGCTCAAAGCCAAAGGCCTCAGGGAATGCAGGCCAGCACTTATCGGCAAATGCCACATACTTTCTGGATCCCTTATGTTCCTCTGCCCAATCAAGAAGCGTGAGCTCAAACTGAGCAAGACGCGGAAGAATATCAGGATATGTATTTCCGCTCTTTCCAAGCTCTCTCTTCATATCCTCCACAACGCTCTCGATTCTCTTGTCATCCTTATGGGCCTTATATGCAACAAGCAGATCAAGCTCGCTATTCTCCTCAATCTCGACACCGATATCATATAGAGCCTTAATTGGAGCGTTGCAGGCAAAGAAGTCTTGCGGCCTTGGTCCAAATGTGATTATCTTGAGGTCCTTGAGTCCAAGAATGCCCCTTGCAACTGGAATGAATTCCTCAACCATTGAGGCGACATCCTGGGCATCCCCCACTGGGTATGATGGAATATAGGCCTTGATCTTTCTGAGTCCCAGGTTATATGAGCAGTTCAGCATTCCGCAAAATGCGTCTCCTCTGCCATTAATGAGGTCACTCTGGCTCTCCTCTGCTGCAGAAGCATACATCACTGGGCCATCAAACCACTTAGCAAGAAGAGTCTCCGGGGTCTCTGGACCAAAGTTTCCGAGAAATACAAAGAGGGCATTTGAGCCATGTGACTTCACATCCTCAACTGCCTTAAGCGCATCTTTCTCGTTCTCCACGACTATATCAGATAGATATACATCGATATTCTTCTTCTTAATCTCGTCTCTCACTCTCTCTGCCCTCTTTTTGGAGAGAGAAATGACAAAGCAGTCCCTTGAGACTGAAATCATACCAAGTTTTACTTTTGCGATATTGTTCATAGAATCTCCTTAACTCAGAGTTTGACAGAAAAATTCTCACACCGCCAAAACTCGAAGTCAAGGAATAGTTAATATCTGATATCTCAGTTTTTCAAAAAGAGAAATTCAAGTCTCTAAAAGAGAATTTCAATCGAGAATAATAAGGGCAATAAACACGAGATCCTCATCGCCGCTATTCTTTATAGAATGGAAGGCACCGCCTCCTGTTATAACTAGGTCGCCAGGCCCCACTTCTCTAAGAGCCCCGTCCTTCTCATCGACCTCGCCCTTTCCAGATAGGATGTAGTAGTACTCAGTCTCTCCTGAGTGCTGATGCTCTCCAATAGAGGCTCCCTTTGGAAGGGTCATCTTTCCAAAGAGCCTTGAGTGCTTTGCCATATCTGAGCCTGAGAGAAAGAGCTCTTGATATACACTCTTCTCTCCGCCTCTCATATTCTCAACTACCCTATTTTCCATATCACTCTTCTTTTTGATCATCTTTCACTCCTTCAGATCAGTGTATCCATATGCTTCTCAATTAGGCTCTTGGATTTTCTCGCATCTCCGCTTTTTATCGACTCAATCAGCGCCTTAGAGAGAGATAGTGCCCTTTTGAGTTGATTCTTCTCATATTCTCTGCCAGCCTCAGCCACAGTCAGCCTCTTGATCACTCGATCAAAGAGCTCTTTGAAATCAGGCGATGAGGAGAATGTCGCAATAGAGCTTAATAAGGCGCTGTCATGAAGAATGAAATCGGCATTTCTTCCTTCTGCGAGGTCTCTCTCCAAATCCCTGACAATGCTCCCAGCGTTATCCAAAAGACAATTTATATTATCTACTTCATTTATATAGGAGATTGAATACTTCATAAGAGCGACAAAAATCGACTTGAGCTCTCTCTTTCTTTTCTCATCGACAATGATGACTCTTATATATGAGCGCGGCTCTATATCCACCAGTCCAAACTCGCCAAGCCTTCTCAAGGCCTCCCTGGCAGGGGTGCGAGAGACTCCAAAGCGAGAGGCAAGCCCATCTTCGCTTATCCTCTCGCCCATCTTAAGGCGCCCTGATAGTATCTCACCCTCTACTCTCTCGTAGACTTGGTCTGCAAGACTCGTGGAAATAAGAGCATTCTCCTCATTACTCATTTAATCTCCGCACTCTCCTTGAATTAGGGTATATTTTATATCGTATACGATTGGAAGCAGATAAATTTACTCTATCGTAGAATCAAATTATTGTATACAATATCTTAGTTAGGAGACGAAAATGAACGAGAAGCTTAAAGAGCTCTTAAAAGATCCGAATAGGAAAATGAACGCAAAAGAGCTTCAGTATCTCTCCTCGTGTTTCAGAGAGAACATGTTCACTGTTCTTCACGAGAGGGGAACGGGCCATTGGGGAGGCTCTTCCAGCTCAGCAGAGCTTATTGCCTCACTCTACTTCAACAGGCTGAATATAGACCCTAAGAGG
>CANRIJ010000112.1 GCA_947630635.1 uncultured Spirochaetaceae bacterium
CTATGCATAGATCGGCATTTTTGAATGCATTTTCTGCTCTCATTAAAATAGAGCTGCTAAGGGGTTCGCCATAGAAGACGATATCTGGCTTTATGACATGACCGCACTTCGGACAATAAGGGACTTTGTCATCATTTACGATTTTCGATATCTCGTTATAGCTCATGTGATGATGGCAGTTGACGCAATATCCATCCTTAAGAGAACCATGAAGCTCATAGACCCTCTTTGAGAGAGCAATCGTATGAAGCATATCGATATTCTGCGTGAATATCCCCTCTGATAGCTTGCCTCTCTCTTCCATTTTCCTAAGAGTCCTATGAACGATATTCGGCTCATATTTTTCCATTATGTACCAATTGCCCTTAGCCCATGAGTAAAAGACATCTGGATGCTCAAGAAAGAAGTCTATATCCAAAATAGACTCAACTCTCATATGCCCAAATTCCTTTGAGTAAAGGCCATTGGAAGATCTAAAGTCAGGTATTCCAGAGAGAGTAGAGACCCCTGCTCCACTTAAGACGACGATTCTATTTGACTTATTTATGAGACTTATCAGCTTATCAATATCACTCAATTTCTCTGCCTCTGAAAGTATTTCCTCTGAAGGACTCAACCTCTATTTTCAGAATATCACCAGGAAGGTGCTTTTTGAGGGGAATTATCGAAATATGGTTGTTGTGTTCATCCTTTAATAGGGCTTCTTTATCATTGTCGCGAGATTTAGATAGGTACAACGCATTTTCCTGAAATGGCAAACTCTCTTTTTTCTGTCTTTTCTGTCTTTCAAGCTGCTCATCAATAAGTCGCTTAAGTCTCTCTTTCTTTACATCTTCAGAAATCTGAGAGGGCATGTCATAGGCTCTAGTTCCCTCTCTTGGATTATAGAAATACATAAAGGCCTCAGTTGGATCTATATAGTCCATCATGGATAGTGTCTCTTCAAATTCCTTCTCGCTCTCACTTGGGAAACCTGTCATTGCATCGACTGAGAATGTCAGGCCTTTGACTTTCTCTCTCATCTTATCAACCAGGCCCATAATTTCTTCCCTGGTTGATTTTCTGTTCATTAATTTCAGTATTCTTGTGGATCCTGATTGAAATGGAAGATGTATATGCTTTGCAATTCTATCTTCTCTGGAAATGAGATCTATTAGCTCATCAGAGAAATCCTTTGGATGGGGGGACTCAAAATATATGAGCCTAATTGAATTGAGTCTTGGAATAATAAGAGTGAGAAGCTCAGAGAGATTGATTTCCCTTTTGCAATATTCGCCTTTGTACGAATTCACATTCTGTCCAAGGAGTGTTATCTCTTTTACATTCTTGCTCTCTAGATAGTCTATCTCTTTTAGTATATCCTCAGCACTTCTGGAAATCTCCCGTCCTCTTACATATGGTACTATGCAATAAGAGCAGAAATTATTGCAGCCATTCATAATAGGAACGTAAGAAGAGATATCTCCTTCGCGGTAGTAGCTATCAGTAAACGAGTATTGGCTCTTCTTATCTAGCTCCTTTGAGAGAACAAGACTCTCGATCTCGAGTTTGTCATTTGTTTCGATGACATAGTCTACGCTCTTTTCTCTCCTCTTTATCTCATCTTTCAGCCTATCTGCCATACACCCTGTGACAATTAGGGTGAATGGATGGGTTTTCTTGACATTTGAATAGTGACCAAGCTGCCCCCATATCTTGTTTTCAGCGCTTATTCTTACAGCGCAGGTATTTACAATTACCAAATTAGCCTCATATGGATCATCGGTCCTTGTTCCTCCAAGAGAGGTGAGAATAGTCTCAAGTGCATTTGACTCAGCTTGGTTTAGCTGGCAGCCATGGGTTTCAAGGAGAAATTTCATATCTCTCTCCTCATTAGAGCAGCTTTAAGAGTATTTTGCATAAGGGAAGAGACAGTCATTAAGCCAACACCGCCAGGA
Source organism: uncultured Spirochaetaceae bacterium (assembly GCA_947630635.1). Taxonomy (GTDB): domain Bacteria; phylum Spirochaetota; class Spirochaetia; order Sphaerochaetales; family Sphaerochaetaceae; genus Ornithospirochaeta. The sequence goes on from CANRIJ010000112.1 coordinate 1,938, forward strand.
ACTGGTGTTATTCTGACATCTCTACTCTCAAAAGACTCAAAATCAGCATCTCCCCTCACTACATAGCCTTTTTCACTAAATGGGTCTTTAACCCTGTTAATACCGACATCGATTATCACAGCACCATCCTTAACATATTTTTCACCAAGGAGATTGGGCTTTCCTGCAGCGAGTATTATTATGTCTGAATCCTTTATAAGAGCATCGATATTTTCTGTCTTCGTATTTGCCACTGTTATTGTCGCATCCCTTCCCTTTTGCATCAAAAGAGCTGCAATCGGCTTTCCCACTATGTTTGATCGGCCTATAACTAGTACTCTCTTGGATGCTGTTTCAATTGAAAAATGATCTATTATCTTGAGTATTCCAAGAGGGGTACATGGAATGATAGCTTCCTCTCCCTTTAAAAGAGCACCCATATTCTCATTCGAAAATCCATCTACATCCTTTGATTTTGATATGGCATTTACGATTTTTCTCTCATCAATATGCTTTGGGAGTGGAAGCTGAACAAGTATTCCATCAACCTCATCATCCTTATTGAGCCTATCAATAAGGGACAATAGCTCATCTTCTTTTGCATCTTCACCAAGACTATACTGAAAATGCATAAAACCACATTTTCTCGCAGCCTTTTCCTTGCTTTTCACATAGCTAAGGCTTGCGGGATTCTCACCCACAAGCACAACAGCAAGAGAAGGAGCTCTATTTCCTTTCTCCACAAATACTTTAGTCTGGGAAATCACCTCTTCTAAAAGCTCTTTGCTGAGCTCTTTGCAATCAAGTCGTTCCATATTTCTCTCTAATTTTCTGATAATCGCATATCTTTATCGGATAAGCCAAATTCTATATAATCAGATTCAGAAATGAAAGGAAAGATAGCATTGTCATTTTTGATTTTGGCCCTTAGTGTTTTTGCACTATCGGCCGAGCCGTATTATGACAGGGGATCTCAGATTTTCACTATAACTCTCGGAACAAACGTTCCAACCACAGCAACTATCAACGACCAGGGAAAGACAACCACTTTCCTCGGTCCCTTCTCTGGACCTGAGAAGACCAATATAACAATGGGCGGATATGGTGGACTGGACTATGAATTCTTTGTAAATCCTGTCCTCTCCCTTGGCGGTGAGCTTGGATATCAATTCAACTTTGCAAGCAGCAAGCTTCTGACTTTCGTTCCTATACTATTCAAGATGACTTATGTCCCCTTCTCGGGAAGATTCGATCTGCCAATTTCATTTGGATTTGGAATTAACTATATGAGCTACAACAATAGCTCAATGATTACAATGTTCATGAAGCTCGAAGTCGGATTTAGGTACTTCATAACAGAGAACTGGGGTATTGGTCTTGTATCAGGGTTTACGTATGTACCTGAAGTCTATGCTGATAAGCCTCAGAAAAATGGACAATTTACATATGTGCCAATAAATGTGGCCGTCTACTACAGGCATTAGAGGAAGCAGATGAAGAAGATACTATTATTATTATTTCCCCTTCTGACAATTCTCTTTTTCTCATGCAATCTTGACTCTAGCCAAGGACTATTGCAGGAGGCGGTCACTGCCCCTGAGGCTATAATTGAGGTGGTAAACGGAATCTATGGCAGAACTGATGATAGCCTTATTGTCGGTACACAGCATGGAATCTATACAATTAACAGCTCTGGGTCTTTTAATAGGCTTGGACTCAATGGAAACAAAGCTCAGAGAACAATATATGCGGACTTAACTGGAGCTGTATATTTTGACGATGTAGACAATGCGATGGTCTATGAAAGATATGATGGCACTGGAAATCCAACCACTTACAGTTTCCCAGATACCATTCAGCTTATAGACAAATACTCATCAAATGGCAGGGAATTCACTTTCATAATCAGGGAAGAGACTGGGTGGGTCGAAGCCAAAATCGGAAGCGAAAATTATTTGATTCCGATCTATAACTTCTATGCCTATTATTTACCACAGGTTTCCTCAGCTCAGTCCTTTGCCTCTGCTTTCTCTAATTTCAGCTCTTCTAGAGCGACCTCCGTTAGCGGTTATCTATTTACTTTAAATTCGGGAAATGACTCTCCGACCTATGAGACATCCTCAGCGCTCAAGATAATAGGAGACAACCTATTCATAGAAGTTAGGACACCTAGGCCACAGACTGATAAATCTAGCATTACGGGAAACGCAACATATCTCTATTCGACTTCTCCAGGAATAAAGCCGAGCGGATCTCTTCCATCTGATGTGAAATACAACAATCATCCACTGAATACCTATAACATTGTAGGACTCGGAAGCGGATATGAGATATTGGCAAATGGTCGAGTCTATCAGGGGCGGAACTATGTGCAGAATAGCAATAACAATACCACATTCAATGCCCTTCGCATTCCTGTCTATCAAAATGGCAGTGGGTTGATCTATCTCTATCCAAATACATCATCCTACTACATCGTCAATAGCTCTGGTTTCCAGCAAAATCAGATAAATGCAATCAGAACAACCTACCCCTATTCTATTGTCGGAAGGAATTCGCAGGGACAGTACTTAGTGCTTACAGTGACAAACGGACTCTTTGTGCTAACGCCAACTAGTCCAAACGAAGCCGGAACCTACAAGCCTCTGACAGATAGAACAGTCAGCATCTCTATTTCCGATTTCAATTAAAAGGCCTTTTATTTTCATAATTTCTTATTATTTTTAGCTTAATTATAAAACGTCAATGGAAGGAGAAACGGTTTATGAAGGAAGCTAATGACCACCATAGAGGAGTTATTGCCTGGTCACTTATACTGGGCATATTGATTCCTGTGATTCCGGTAGCATTTCAATCTAGCCTAATAGCAAAATATGGCTCAACACTATCTGGGGCCTTCATAGGAACTCAGATCACATCAATGATTCTTAGCTATACAGGACTTTTGTTCTGCTTTTTGGCTTCTGTCTATATAACCCTCAAGAATATAAGGGCAACCAACGCCTTTTTCTGGTGGGCTTTCTACCTCTTATTCGTATCGGGAGTAATTCAGACAGTCGGCTATGGACTCTGGGCGCCATACAATGCAATAGAGGCATTTACCTCATCTGCACTTCCTCTTCTGGGAATTGCCTATGTGAATAAGAGAAGCGGAAAACAG
>CANRIJ010000113.1 GCA_947630635.1 uncultured Spirochaetaceae bacterium
GCCATGCTTGCCATCTTCTTGCCCTCGAGTATTCCGCCTGAGTGAGCCAAATCCGGCTGAACGATTGAATAGAATCCCTCTTCATAGAGCGCCTTATGCTGGAAGCGGGTAAAGTACCTCTCGCCTGCTGCTATTGGCACATTGGACCTATACTGCAGCTTTCTGTAGCCAGTGAAATCATCTGGATGCATTGGCTCCTCCAGAAAACCCGGGCGATACTTCTCGCTCTTTAGGGCATATGAGAGGGAGCCATCATATGAAAGCGATCCATGAAGCTCGATAAAGAGCTCAACATCATCCCCTACTGCCTCTCTTACAGCCTTAAGGCAATCAATTCCAGCCTCGACTCTCTTCCACTCAATAGTCTCAGGAGGAACTACCTTTAGCGGATCCCACTTTAAAGCCTTGAAGCCCTTATCGACTGTCTCCTTTGCATCTCGTGCAAAGTCATCGATTGTCTTTGCTGACATGAACCATGTGTTTGCATATAGAGGAATCTCATCGAAGACCTTCCCGCCAAGCAGGTTATACACCGGCTCTCCGACTTTCTGTCCGATAATATCCCAAAGAGCCATCTCAACGCCGCTGATCGCGCTATTGAAGACAGCGCCATTTCTCCAGGCATCCCTGATGAATGTAGTCTGGAAAAACTTCTCAACATCAAATGGGCTCTTTCCAATAAGAACAGGCTTGATATGCTCAAGAATTGCAGCCTTAACTGCCATCTCCTTGTTTCTAATCGTAGCCTCTCCGATGCCGCTTATACCCTCATCGGTGTCAACTCTTACGAAAATGATGTTTCGCCAAACAGAATAATGCATATAGCATCTTACATCGGTAACCTTCATGACTCTCCTCCTACGCGGTTACAATATCGTCTGCCGTACCCCTTATATGCCTAATCATGGCCTCTTCGGCCTCATTTGCCCTCTTATTTTTCATAAGAGAGACTATCTTTCTATGCTCATAGCTACCCTTAATTCTATTTTCCATGGTAACAAGAGCCTTATTTCTAATAGTCAGATCAAAGGCAATCATCTGCTCAATCAGATTAAAGAGGTAATCAGATTTTGCAAGTTCCCTGATTTTCCTATGAAAATTCGTATTCATCATCACTAGTGCGCCTTGATCGTTATTCTTAATTGCCTCATCGCTCCCATCCAGTAGCTTCTCAAGACTATCAAGCTCCTCATTTGTAGCCCTCTGGGTTGCCAGATTTACAGCAGCTCCCTCCAAGGCAGACCTTATGTAAGAGAGGCTCTGAATCCCCGACTGGGCATAATCGGAGACATAGGTTCCCGAGCGAGGCTTTATTCTCAAGAGCCCCTCTGACTGAAGAATCTTGAAAGCCTCTTTCACAGGTGTCTCGCTTATGCCAAAGCGTTCGCAAATGCTTTTCACATCTAAGCGCTCCCCACTCTTTATCTCGCCAGATGCAATCTCATTTCTTATCATGAAGGCAAGCTGCTGAGACAAAGGAAGCGGAATCTGAATAAAACTATCCATGCATCCTCCGAGAGTGATTCTATTCTTTTACGCTTCCAGCTGTCATCCCTGCAAAGAAAAGATTCTGCCCGAAGAAGAAGAATATGATCAAAGGTATGCTTGCAAGTATACAGGCTGCCATCATATCGGAGTAGAAGACGTTTGTATCATCAAGCATCTCTCCGATTCCGACTGCTACCGTCTTCATCCTCTCAGAACTCGTCAGCGTCAAGGCAAACTGGAACTCATTCCAGCTATTGATGAATGAGTAGATTGCAGTTGAGGCAAGCCCTGGGACTGCCAAAGGAAGATTGATTCTCCAAAAGATTCCCCAGTGATTTAGACCATCAATTGAGGCAGCCTGATCAAGCTCCTTTGGAATTGTCTTGAAATATGAATACATGAGCCATGTGCAAAGTGGAGTCTGGAATGAGATGTAGACGATAATCAGGCCAAGGTATGTATTTATCAGGTGATACATCCTCAGAATCCTGAAGTATGGGATGAGCATGATAACAGATGGGAACATCTGAGTTACCAATACAAAGCCCAAGAAGGCTCCCTTTCCCTTGAAGTTGTATCTGCTTGCTGCATAGCCAGCGAGAGTCGAGACAACAAGGGTAAGAATAGTCGAGCCGCATACGACGATCATCGAATTCAGGAAATAGGTCGGAAAGTCATAGAGATGTATGACATTCTTAAAGCCCTGAAGCGTAAAGTTCTTAGGCCAGATTGTTGGCGGAATCGAAAAGAGCTCAGTGGAGGGCTTAAAGGCCGTGATAACCATCCAATAGACTGGAACCAAGACTCCAATTGAGCCGAGTATTACTATAATCAAAGAGACAACTGGAAATCTCTTTACCTTTTTTCCATGCTTTACGACAGATTTTTCTGCCTTTTTCTCAATTTTTGCTGCTTCTGCACTCATTAGTCTTTTTTCCTCTGCAAGAATTTCTGCAATAACGTGAAGGCGATGATTATGACAAATACAATAACCGCCCTGGTCGAAGACTCACCGAATCTCATATATTCAAAGCCCGTTTTATAGATATCAATGCTTACTACTCTAGTTGCATCGACTGGGCCACCCTTGGTGAGATTCCATATCATTGTGAAGTGCTTGAAGCACCACATTATCTCAAGCATCATTGTTGTCGAAAAGACCGGCATTATGCCTGGGAATGTAACATGCTGAAACTGCTTGAAGGAATTGCATCCGTCAAGCTCTGCTGCCTCATATAGATCCTTTGGAACGGTCTGAAGGGCCGCCATGAGCATAACCATCATGAATGGGAAGCCCTTCCATATGCTGGCAACAATAACTGCCCACATTGCAGTTGAGGGATTTGAAAGCCACTCTATTGGCTGATCGATAATGTGAAGTGACTGAAGTATAAAGTTAAAGAGCCCGTAGTTGGTATTGAAAAGCCACTTCCAGACTATACCAATAACTACATCCGGGAAGAACCACGGCAGAACCAGAATAGACCTGAAGAGCTTCTTGCATGGCATGTTGTCCTTTACGAGAATCGAAGAGAACAAAAGCGCAAGCACTGCTCTTCCAGCAACAGTCACAACAGTAAACCAGACTGTGAGAAGTATCGACTTATAGAAGGTCATATCCGTCAATAGCCTTCCATAGTACCTAAGGCCGACAAACTCAAATCTGTTTATCAAGTTGGTGTTGTAAAAGCTTATGACAATGCCGTAGATAAGAGGGTATACGACCATTGCCACCATGACAAAGAGCGCTGGGAAGGAAAAGAGATTGCCAACCCAATCCTGGGTTAGAGATCCTTTTTTTCTTATCTTAAGAGCCTTTGTCTCACTATTCGGCAAAGCCTGATTTTTCTGACTGGGCATCTTTACCTCCAATTGCCAAGTAAAAGAAGCCCTCCTTTTCTAGAGGGCTTCATTTTAAATCTCTTACTTGTTATTTGCAATGATTCTCTCGATTGCGGCCTGGCAGTCCTTGACAGCCTTCTCAACATCGAGATTTGGATTCGTGATCAAGAGCTGATAGGTTCTTCCGAGCTCAGTCTTAATCTCAGGATAGAAGGAAGCCTGTGGTGCCGGCTGCATTGCATCGGATGCTGCTACATAACCCTCGAAGAGAGGAGTATTGATGTAATCGGAATTTGCAAGTGCATCCTTGGATACTGGCATTCTTCCAGTTGTCTCAACCCATCTGATCTGTCTGTCTTTGTCAGAGATGAACTTCATGAACTCTACAGCGAGATCCTTGTTCTTTGACTCTGGATTGAGCGACCAGCCGAGAATTGATACTGGCGTGAATGTTGTAACTCCAACTGGCATCTCAACCGAACCAAGCTTGCCCTGGAGATCCGGATTCTGAGTGAAGATCTTTCCAATTGAGTTAGAGCCGGAGATAAGCATGCCAATCTGCTCTGCTGCCATGAGGTTTACGTTCTCATTGAAGGAGTTCTCGAGTGCTCCGGGAGGTGCTACGTTGTACTTTGTTCTGAGATCTCTGAAGTACTCGAATGCCTTAACTGACTCAGGTGTTCCAACCTCTGTCTTCCAATTGCCATCCTCGTCCTGATAGAGCTCTCTTGCTCCGAATGACCTGAGAATCATGACGAATCTTGTCTGGCCAGAGTCGTCGTTTGTTCCAATCATTCCAAAGCCATATCTGTTATTGCCGGTAATAGCCTGAGCAACCTCGACCATCTCTTCAAGTGTCTTTGGAGGCTCAACACCAGCTTCCTCGAGCCAGTCTGTTCTGTAAAGAACGGCATTTGGACCTGAGTACCAAGGATACATGACGAATTTTCCGTCGATTGTGCTTCCAGCAACTACTGAGTCGACGATATCGGCCATCTCAGCATCTGACATGTAAGGAGTAAGATCCTCTGTGATTCCCATGTCATAGAGAGCGCCAATTGTGTTCTCGGTGCTTACGAAGATATCAGGAAGCGATCCACCGGCTGCAAGAGTGGTTATCTGCTGCAGGGCCTGGTTATTTGGAATTCCAGAGAGCTCGATCTCAACGCCAGGATGAGCCTCCTTGAATTCTGCAACATACTCCTCGAAGAGAGGGCCCTCTGGATTCTGCGTAATAGCAGTTGTGAGGACTGTGAGTTTCTGAGGGGCATTAGATGAAGATGCTGTCTCTGTCTGTCCGCCAGCGAAGAGCATGGCTGAGCTCAAGAGTACTGCTAAAGCAATCAAAACAGTCTTTTTCATAACGAACTCCTTATAAAACTAAAATCTGATATCTCAGATTTAACTACATGATATCACCACTTTTTCAGAGTGCAACTTTTTTTTAGCGCTTTTCCAAATGAAATGTCGTATATGTCCTAAAAGGATTTCCCTTGAAGGTATAAGCCCCCTGAAAGTCGCTTCTATTTGGGAAGTCAGGATAGAACTCGGTCTCAAGGCAGAAGCCGGAGAAGGCCTTGAGCTCTATGCCATTCTTGCCGATCTTATCAGAGTCTATGTTCTTTCCAGTATAGAGCTGCACAGCTGGAAGGTCAGTCTCGACAGTGAGTTTGAAGAGAGAGCCCTCGGCAACGATTTTTC
>CANRIJ010000114.1 GCA_947630635.1 uncultured Spirochaetaceae bacterium
GAAGCGCTCTTGCCTCTTCATTCCAATTGAATGCCATGCTCTCCTCCTAAACAAAGCCAATTCGTCTTTTCTTAGTTATATGATTTTCTGAAAAATAAGAGATAAATACCATCGGGAAAGTGCATAATAGCCGTGTTTTTCCAACAATTTATCTTAAAGACTCAATGGTGTTACAATCTAATATTGGGTGTGCTATGCGCAAGAAAGAAGTTCTCGGAAAACTCCTTTTCATTTTCTGTATTCTTATATTTTTGGGCACGCCGCTTTTTTCTGATTCATTTACATTTGACACTGGAATCTATGGAATATCATTTGGGCCAAATAATTTTGGCATGAATCTCTTTCCCGCAGGTACGCATTTTGGCTATTACCACTATTTTGTCATGTATGATGAGGCAAAATACTATGCCAGGGTGAATGTCGATACTGAGTTCAGGTTTGAGACTGCATATATCCCTGGGCTCTATAATGCAGAGACTGGAGTTCCGATATACCTTCTGAAAGAGGGGGATGTGAGTCTTGAGGAGTATATAAGCGGGGCATATTTCAATCCAAATGCATATATCAATTTCTACCTGGAGCAGCCTTTCGGATTTAAGTTGGGTGGGGATAACGATTGGGTCTTCATTTTGAGAGGCGGTTTCAGAACTCGTTATTATATGGCTTTGGAGAACCTTAATGTAGGTATACTTGGAGATGTCGATAGCCTTCTATTTGTGGATCCAACTGGCTCTTCCCTCTATCCATTTGGAAAGGATTCATATGTAAGGGCATACCCTTGGCTTAGTGGAAACAGAGATACGTGGAATACCTATCTCTACTTATATACCTACTTCGATTTCAGAGAGAAGAGGGCCTTAGAGGCATACGATGGGCTCTACGCTGAGATTATGGCTGAGTATGGCCCATTCTGGCTTATGAATAACATAACTCCGAAGTTCACGACCTCTGACTTCTATCGCTTCAGAGGCTACCTTGAGGAGAGCCTGACGCTCTATGCCTTAGAGCAGGAGAATGGCTTTAACTGGATAAATGTGCAGCTGATTCACTCAAATCGCGTGGAGCATATTGGTGGGAGTGTTATTCCTCAGGAGCTTATTCCTACAGATCGTTTGAGCACAAGCGTGAATGATAGGCTATCCTTGAGATTTACCGGTCCTCAGTTCATAGCCTCTGACTGCTATGCGACTGTAGAGCTCTCACTGGATAACAATGTATATTTTGGAAGGGTTGTGAACCAGAGCTCGACGGGCGAGTTCATCTGGGAGGCGCAATCTAAGGTCAGGCTCTATTTTCTTTTGAAGCTCTTTGGCTTCATTCGCTTGGATTATACAATTGAATACAAGTTCTTCAATGGTATATGGCCGTCTTATCCTGCATTTAGCCAAGATGCATCTGTGAGGTTCTATGTCTCAATTTAGGAGTGAGAGAAAGAGAGCGCTGCTATCTATTTTTATGTTTTTGCTCCTCTCTGAGAGCCTCTTTTCAATAGGCTTTGGCTATCATGTATTTGATGTTAAGGCTGAGGCAGAGTTTGGCTCGGGAATCTTTCCAGCATCAGCATACTATCGCTTTGATTTTCCGATGCCTGACTTGATAAAGGGAAATGATACGGTTCTGTCATTCTCCATAGATAATGGTCTTGAATATAGAACCCTTAGGCAGAGTCCATATAACGGAGAGCTTATAGACGAGTTTCCCGAGAATTACAGAGATCTGAAAATAAGGGACTATTCGGCTCTATTTGACGAGTTCAATCTTCTTTTTGAGCAGGGCTTTTTTGCTAAGCCATATCAGGATGGAGATGACCTTGTGGATTTGCATGTCTCCTTAGGCGGAAGATTTGAGCTTGCTTTTGAGCGCCTGAGCTGGCTTAGGGACCCCGATTCCATAGCTGGTGTTTTTTGGTTAAGTCCATCAATCCCCAGGTTTCCTGATGCGCCTTGGATTGGGTCTCCGGAGCTAAGAGGGGATAGAATGTCAGTAGAGACCTTTATAACGCTGGGTCTTAAGTTCAGCACGATGAGGGAGGATGAATATAAGAAAAATGGATTCAAGGCAGCTCTCTTTTTCAGGTATTCGCCCTCTTGGTTTCCTCTAAATGGGCCTACTTCGGATTTTCTGATACTCCATCTTAAGGGTGAGGGAAGTTGCGTTTTATATGACGTGAAAGAGAAGAGGGAGGGTCTTTCATGGTTTACGCTGACTCTCTCATCCGAGTATCTATATAGGTTTATATATGGCAGCAAGGTCCCGTATTATGCTATGGAGACAGACATGTTCAATATGTGGGCTCCGAGTGCGGAGAATCTTTTTTACAATAGGCTATCGCTTAATATGTATGGCCCTCAGATGTACTTTAAGGACCTATATGTATACATCTCGCTCTTTCATGAGTTTGCATATAGCTTTGGGCCAGTTTTGAATAATATTCTCTCGGATAGCATAAATGAGATAGTTGCCCTTATGGGCATGAAGGCGGAATTTGTCATCTTTGACTTTATGAGGGCATTCTTTGAGGTGGGCTATGCATACAAGAGGCCATTTAATGAGGGTGCAAGCATAATAGAGGCCAATTTTGGGGTCTCACTGGGGTTCTAGGTGAAGAGGGTTATTTTGACTTTGCTTTTTCTTTTGCTGGGGCTATATAGCCTCTTTGCCACTATGACCTTCTACCTAAAGGAGGCTCCGCTCTATGTCTATGATACCAACGTATTCTCAGATCCCCTTGTTCAAAATGGAAATAAGGCTTGGCTTGAGTGGGCAGCGAGGCATCCATTTATAAAGAGGCATAGCCTGGGAACCTATACTGAGTTTGATATCTTCTTCTCCGGTGGTGATAGGACGGGGCTCTCTATGTCCCTGACATTCGGCTGGCCTCTGAAGTCCAACTCTTATACTCCTGTGGGGAATTTCTCAAATGGGGACTGGCACTATGAGGTATCTGACTCGCTTTCCTCTCAGGATGTAAGCGTCTTCTTCTCAATTGGTCCGATATTCAGAGCCTCGTTCGATTTCTTTGAGGTGGGGGCCTCTATTAAGTTGTCCTTGGGGTCCTACGCAAGCTTTTTGAATGATATTGTCTTCGGTATCCAGGTTGACCCATTCATGAATTTCTTCATCCAAGAGGGCTTTTTCCTGACACTCGGCATTCACTACGATGCTCACCTGTTTCTGTTTTTCCTTCATGATCCAATAAGTATCTACCAGGAGAACTATGTAATGATGGGAATAGGAGGATATGTTGGGCTTGGCTTCTCATTTGGAAAGAGAGAGGACACGGCATGGTAAAGAGAGCCCTGTCATTTCTCCTGATTGCCATTTCTCTATCGCCACTATGCGCCAAAGTCGAAGTCTGGCTTGGCTTTGGTGGCATTACAGGCTTTGATTTTCTTACTAGGGATTTTATAAAGAAGCTTCAGTCTGATACCGTTGAGACGCCAGATTTTAAGGGGAGGGTCGAATATCTGGATTTAATTGGTCCCTACTATGAGATAAGCATCTTCCCATATGTGGAGATTCCGCTCTCAATTGACATTTCGGGCTCCACATCATTTATTGTGGGCATACAGGGAAATAGCTTTATCAGCAGGCACCTTGATTTCAGGCAGAATCTCAAAATCGGGTCATCGTATCTTTATATGTTCAAAGAGGACACGGGGCTCTATTTTTCCCTAGGTTATTTTGTCTCGTGGACGAGGATATCCACTACAAACTATAAGAACAACAAACTCGTCACAAACCATATAATCAATCAGGATATGGGAGTCTCTTTGGGTTTTGGCGTTGTAACGAGGTTTAGAAATGCCTTTTTCAAATTCGGGCTCTCATCTGATAAGGTGATACAGCTAAAAGACAGCTCTGGGCTATCAGTCGACCTTTTTGTAGGCGGAGGCTTTGTCTTCTAGGCGGTTGAAGACAGAGTAGAACTCATCTCTCGAGGAGCACCTCACAAGATCTGACTTTACCCCCTTGGCTCCCTCTATGCCTTTTATGTACATTGGCATGACCTTTCTCATCTCTTTGGATGCGACTCTCTCACCAGAGTATTTTGCCATCAAATCATAATGGCAGAGCGCAGTGTCAATTCTCTCTTTCAGGCTTGGAGGGGGGATGATCCTATTCTCCAAAAGGGCCTTAGTCTCTCTGAAGATAAAGGGGTTTCCAATTGCGCCTCTTGCAATCATAGCCCCGTCTGCCATGTATTCATTCATTGCCCTGATGGCATCCTCTGCTTTGAATATATCTCCTGATGCGAATAGGTATATATCGTCTTTGAAGCGGCTTTTAAGCTCTTTGAAGGCACTCCAGTCAGCCTCTCCAGAGTAGCCCATTTTCCTTGTTCTTGCGTGTAGTGTGAGAATCTCTGCTCCCGCTAAGAGAGCATTCTCTGCAAATTCAAGGTAATTGATCGAGTCTTTGTCCCATCCAAGCCTGAACTTTATTGAGATTCTCTTGCCGCTCTCTTCTTTGAGTACATGGATTATCTCGCGTGTCCTTTTCATGTTCTTCATCAGGGCACATCCGGCCCCGGTCTTCACAACCTTCTCTACTGGGCACCCTGCGTTGATGTCTATAATCTCCGGCTCTCTCTTTAAGACCTCATCCAGAGCTCCCCTAAAGGAGGATGGGTCTGAGCCAAAGAGCTGGATTACCAGCCTCTTCTCGCCATCAAAGGGCTCCATGATCTGAGTTGTCTTTTCGCTTTTTCTTCTAACCCCCTCTGCAGATACCATCTCTGTGACAGAGATATCCGCACCCATTTTTATGGCTATCTCTCTATAGGCTCTGTCAGAGTAGCCAGCTAGCGGAGCGAGTGCTATAAGACCCTTTTTCTGAAGCATAGACTTAGAATAGCAAAAGGCCCTTAAAGTGAGAATTGAAGAGTTGAAAATATGTCCTTTGGTATACTAAAGTTAACTTCATGGCAAAGAAAAAACATGAGAGAGTTGAGGATAGGGCATACGTCTATGCAGTGAAGAATAATGCGTTTAACGATGTCTTTCTTGCGGCATGGGAGAG
>CANRIJ010000115.1 GCA_947630635.1 uncultured Spirochaetaceae bacterium
GCTGCAATTTCTCTCTCATTAGAGAGAACCGCGTTAATCAAAAGCGTATTGCTTCTAGAGTCCCTTCTGTTGACATCGCCACCTGATTCTATGTAATCGGCAACGCCCTCTATATTTCCTCTTCTCTGCTCTGAGAGCGCCTCTTTGAAGCTTATAGAGAAGGCAGGGGAAATAGAAATGAGAATAAGGGCCAAAAGAAGGGCAAGTCGCTTCATTTTCTACAGAATATTACCAGCTGTTTCTTTTACCAATATTGCTTTAAGGCTATAGCCTCCCGAGTGAGCACTACTGAGTTGCCGCTTCTCTTTCTCTATGATTTTCCCTATAGTCTATATGCCTCTTTTTCCCTCTTTTCTCGTTATAGATATCGCCCGTATTGTAGTAGACCAAGAAGAGGACGGAGACTAGCGACCAGCTCACTGGATAGCTCATCATTACTAGCTCTACGCTTCTTGTGAGAGCTGGTATTGATAGCCATATTATCCTCAGTAGGCAGATTCCGACTACTGTGAAAAGAGTTGGGATGACTGCCTTTCCGGTTCCTCTGATAGCGCCAGATAAAAGCTCAATTGAAATATAGGTGAAGTAGAACGGAGCTATTGTCATCATTATTCTCACGCCTATATCTATAACAGCCTGATCTGTTACGAAGATGTGATATGCATAGCGTCCAAAAGCCATGTATAGGCCTTCAAGAGCTGCGACTATTATGAAGGACATTATAAAGACGTCTTTTACGCCCTTTTTGGCTCTTTCGATCTTTCCAGCTCCATAGTTCTGCCCGATAAATGTTGTTATGGCTATTCCAAGAGAGTTGATTATCATCCAGAAGATGAAGTCGAGCTTTCCATAGGCGGCAAAAGCCGCTGCCGTATCGGTTCCGAATCCATTTACCTTTGTCTGGATAATCATGTTGGATATGTTGTACATGATGGACTGAATGCCGCCAGGCAGTCCTATATAGAGCATGTTCCTCAAAATCGCCTTGCTGAATTTCAGCTCTCGCACTCTGAACTTGATTCCATCGCTGCGCTTTCCCAGCCATATAAGCGAAAAAGATGCTGCAAAGATCTGGGATATAATTGTTGCAAAGGCAGCGCCTGCAACACCCATCTTCAATGGCCCTATAAAGAGTATGTCCAGAACTATATTTATTGCAGAGCCCATCATCAGTGTGTATAAAGGCTTTTTGCTGTCTCCCGCTGCGCGGAAAATGCCAGCTGCTATATTGTAGACCACGACTGCAATGGAGCCTGCAAAGTAGATATGAAGGTAGGTTGATGATAGCCCCATTATGTCGCTTGGGGTGTTTATAAGCCTCAGTAGGGGAGAAGTGAAAATAAAGCCCAAAATCGAGATTAGTATGCCACCTACTAGAGAGAGCATCAGAGCCGTATGTGTTGCCTTGCGGGATTTATCAATATCTCCTGCGCCATAGAACTGGGATATTACCACAGTCGCTCCAGAGGATATTCCAGTAAAGAAGCCTATTATCAGATTAATCAGTACGGAGGTTCCTCCCCCAACGGCAGCCAAGGCCTGTTTTCCCAGAAACTGACCTACAATAATCGCATCGGCCGTGTTATAGAGAAACTGGAAAAATGTGCCAAGTGCTATTGGGAAGAAAAAATAGAGAATCTGCTTCCAGATTACACCCTCTGTGATCCCATTCTGAGTGCTGTTAGCCTTAAGAGCCCTAATCACAGAGGAAGTGTATATAAATCGGGAACTTTGTTAAAGAGATAAATCAGCTGATGTGTCCTGATTTTGTCATAGTGCTATAGAGCTTCGAGAATCCTGATGCACTAAAGGATATGTTCTTCATCTCCATATTATCCTGGTATGCTGTGCTGAATGCTCCAAGGGATATAGAGAAGTCAGTTGATACGTTGATCTCTATAGTTTGGTCTCTTCTTTTGTCGACGCTCTTTACAAAGTCTATGAATTTTGAGTAGTCCTCGCTTGATCTCCTAATTGAAATCAGCGCTCTCTCGCTATTTGGGAGAGTGAGAGTGCATGAGAGGCTTACACTCTCATCCTTTGATTTCAGCTCTAAGACCGGCTTTGCGATAAATGCAAGATCTGAGAGCCCCGTTTTTATCTTCTCTGTCTCGATCTCTATCAGAATCTCCTCGGAGAAGACCTTTACGCTTATATCTCCGCTTACGCTCTCGCCGTTTATTGATGCATCTTTAAGCTCTTTATCAAATTCCAGGCAGTAGATAGTCCTTGATAGCACGCTCTCGCTCTCTTCTTTCCACTCGCTCTTCTCAAAGAGAGAGCATGAGGAGAGAAATAAGAGTATAAAGAGCGATATAACAAACGCTTTTTTCATTAGAGTATTCTCCTTACTCTGTCTCTTCTGATTTCAATAGTCTGGGATGCTCCCTTGCCAAATAGCCTATCCATCTTCAGGATAAAGGCCGCTTTCATCTCCTCTGGCACAAATGAGAGTATTGTTCCTGCAAAGCCGCCGCCATGGACTCTGACTGCGCCATTGCCTTTTAATATCTCTCTTGCCATCTCAAGAGCAAGTGATAGGCCCTGGGTCCTTGGCGATGATGATGGATATACGTTTTGCAATAGCTCATATGAGCTCTTTCCAGACTCCTCTATTGTTGAGAGAAAGAGGTCGATATTTCCTTCTTTGAGTGCCTTTTCAGCTCTGTCGACTCTTTTGTTTTCATTGAAAAAGTGAATTGCCCTCAAGAGTGCTCGATCGTTATCTGTCTTCTTTCTGACCTCTGGAAGCAAGCGGAAGAATTCGCTTTCCTTTACTTCTCGTAGATTCTCTTTGCCAAAATAGGAGGCAACCAGTCTCATCTCCTGAGGAACCGATGCATACTCTCCTGTCAGGTCTGCGTGGCTGCCCTTGGTGTCTACGATGACTATCTTGTAGCCAGACTCTTCGATTAGGCTTCCATTGATTTTCGATGTTTTTGGCTTAAGGGGATCTTTGAAGTCTATTTTGACCATATTTCCCGTGCTGCATGCAACTTGGTCCAAGAGTCCTGAGGGCTTTCCGTAGTAGTTGTTCTCTGCATACTTACCAGCAAGCGCAAGCTCAAGAGGGGAGAGCCTATCATCTGCATAGAGGTGATTGAATATCTCTCCTATAAGAACCTCTATGGCAGCTGAGGATGAGAGGCCTGAGCCTCGAAGAACCCTTGTAGTTGTGTTTGCATCAAAGCCTCCCACTTCGATTTTTCTCTTTCTCATCCAATCAGCAATCCCTCTCACAAGAGCGGTTGATGAGTCTCTCTCATCCTCTCTCATTGAGGTGTCGCTTAGATCTATATCCACATTTCTGAAGCCCAGTGAGGAGAGTGTTACATGCATGTCATCTCTTTTGGTGACAGCTCCAATGGTATCAAGGTTGATAGTCGCGCCTATTACCTCGCCCTGGTTGTGGTCGGTGTGGTTTCCGATGACCTCCATTCTTCCGCCAGAAGAAAAGAGCATCGGGTCATTCTTTTCAAAGAGCTTTTTATGTGTCTTGATAAGGCTCTCAAATCTTCTGTCCATCTCTCTTTCTGTATAGAGAGAGCCATATAGACCCGTGTATATTCTGTGAAGAGAATCGATTTTCATTTTTATATTCTACCCCAGCAATAGATGATATTGGCACTTCTAATTTAAAATAAGATCATGGAAAGAGATGAGAATAAGCTCCTTGGCTTTGGCTGTATGCGTTTTCCGCTTCTGAACTCTGAAGACCCCAAGTCTATTGACTATAAGAGCCTCTATGAGATGGTGGATCTCTACCTCGATAGCGGCTTTGGCTATTTTGACACGGCCTATATGTATCATGGGGGACTTTCGGAGGTTGCTCTGAGAAAGGCGCTTGTCGAGCGCTATAGCAGAGACAGATTCACCATAACCGATAAGTGGCCATCATATATGGCAACAAGAAATGAGGACTATGAGATCATCTTCAAAGAGCAGCTTGAGAAGACTGGAGCTAGATACTTTGACTACTACTGGCTTCACAATCTGAATCTCGGCTCCTATGAGACGACTAAAAAATGTGGTGGGTTTGAGTTTCTTAAGCGCCTCAAAAAAGAGGGAAGGGTAAGAAATATAGGCTTTTCTTTCCACGATGGCCACACTCTTCTTGATGAGATACTTACTGAGCATCCTGAGCTAGAGTATGTGCAGCTCCAGATAAATTACCTTGATTGGAATAATGGCTTTGTCGAGTCAAGAAAAAACTATGAGACAGCCATTAAGCATAATAGAAAGGTAATAGTGATGGAGCCGGTTAAGGGCGGAAGGCTCTCTTCTCTTCCAGAAGAGGCAATCTCCATTCTCTCTCCTTGCCTCAATGGAGAGTCTCCATCGTCTATTGCCCTTAGGTTTGCAGCCTCTCTTGACGGGGTTGTTATGGTTCTATCTGGCATGAGCCGACTAAGCCAGCTGGAGGACAATATAAAGACCTTCAAGAATTTTAGAAAAGTGGATGAGGAGGACATTAAAGCTCTTGATAGAGTCAGGCAGATACTCTTGTCAAAGGAGGAGATTGCATGCACATCGTGTGCATACTGCACCGGCGAGTGTCCTATGAATATAAATATCCCAGGCTATTTTGCTCTCTATAACTCTCATCCAGGCAGCAAGGACATGTATAAGAGGGCGGCAAGGGGCAGAGGGCTTGCAAGCGAGTGCATAGAATGCGGAGAGTGCGAACTAAGGTGCCCTCAGCATCTTCCTATCAGAAAGCTTTTGAAGGACGTTCGAGCCTCTTTCGAGGACTGATATAGATTCTGTTAAGCACTCTTTTTATTCTCTTCTCCTCTAAAAGAGTCCTGAGCGACCTCTTCGCATCATATTCATCAAAGAAAGAGAGATGGCCTTTTCTCTTGAGAGCGTGCCTTTTTGATATGAAGGCGATTATATCCTTCTCTCTCTTAAGGGGGTGATTCCTGATGTATTTCAATACCTCATTCTCACCGTAGGGGATATAGTCGCTTTTGACGCATGATGAGCAGCTTAGGCATTTCCTATCTGAATCCTCTATATC
>CANRIJ010000116.1 GCA_947630635.1 uncultured Spirochaetaceae bacterium
ATTCGGGCTCTTGGATTGCTCTGTAGTCCATAACGGAGAGATCTCCTCCTATGACGCAAATAGACGCGCTATTGAGATGTATGGCTATAGGTGCACCCTCCAGACCGATACAGAGGTAATAACCTACATGATCGACTACCTTCATAGAAGGCTATCCCTCACAATGGAAGAGACTGCTCATGTAATTGCGGCTCCCTTCTGGTCGACGATCGCAAAGATGGATGAGAAAAGAAGAGCCGAATACACATACCTAAGAGATGTATTCTCATCTCTTTTGATTACCGGTCCCTTCTCAATTCTTGTCGGATTCACTGGGGGCTTAATGGCACTCAATGACAGGCTGAAACTGAGAAGCCTAGTTGCGGCAGAGAAAGACGACATGGTCTATTTTGCAAGCGAGGAGGCTGCAATAAGAGTCATTGAGGAGAACCCCGATAGGATTTGGTACCCAAAGGGAGGAGAGCCTAACATCGTAAGACTCTATTCGGAGGAAGGCAATGAGCGGGATTAACTATCTATTTCCAGAATATGAGGTAAAAAGAGACTACGATAGGTGCATAGCCTGCAGAGTCTGCGAGAGACAGTGCGCCAATGAGGTTCACCACTTTGACGATAAGAGAGGGAAAATGGTCAGCGATGACACAAAGTGCGTCTGCTGCCAGCGTTGCGTTTCACTCTGCCCTACTCGCGCTCTCAAGATCGTAAAGACGGACAACACATTCAAGACAAACGCAAACTGGCGCGAGAATATGATTACCAATATCTATCGCCAAGCAGATACCGGAGGAGTCCTTCTTGCATCAATGGGCACTCCAAAGGAGTACCCTGTCTACTTCGATAAGATGCTGATCAATGCATCCCAGGTCACAAACCCATCCATTGACCCACTTAGAGAGCCTATGGAGACAAGGGTCTTCCTAGGCTCAAAAGAGACCAAGATAATAAGAGACAGCGATGGAAGAATAGTTCCACACCTCAATCAGCATATAGAGCTATCAACTCCCATTATGTTCTCGGCAATGAGCTATGGCTCTATTAGCTACAATGCACATAGGGCCCTTGCTATGGCAGCTGAGGAGCTCGGAACCTTCTACAACACCGGAGAGGGCGGCCTCCATGAGGACTTCTACAAGTACGGAAAGAATACTATCGTCCAAGTCGCATCTGGAAGATTCGGAGTAAAGCCAGAGTACCTCGAGGCAGGAGCCGCACTTGAGATAAAGATGGGACAGGGCGCGAAGCCTGGAATCGGAGGACACCTGCCTGGAGCAAAAATAGTCGGTGATGTATCCAGAACAAGAATGATTCCAGAGGGCTCTGATGCAATTAGCCCTGCTCCCCACCATGATATCTACTCCATTGAGGATCTAAGACAGCTGATCTTTGCTCTCAAAGAGGCCACCGACTACAAAAAGCCAGTAATTGTCAAAGTCGCCGCGGTACACAATATTGCTGCTATTGCATCGGGTATTGCCCGTAGCGGTGCAGACATAATATCAATAGACGGCTTCAGAGGAGGAACCGGGGCAGCTCCGGCTGCAATCAGAGACAATGTCGGAATTCCAATGGAGCTTGCCCTTGCCTCTGTTGATAAGAGACTCAGAGACGAGGGAATCAGAAACAATGTATCCCTTGTCGTAGGAGGCTCAATCAGAAGCTCTGCAGATATCGTGAAGGCAATTGCACTCGGAGCTGATGCAGTCTATATCGCAACCTCGGCTCTTATTGCCCTAGGGTGCCACCTCTGCAGAACCTGTCACCTTGGCAGGTGCAATTGGGGAATCGCAACTCAACGCCCAGACCTAGTCAAGAGACTCAATCCGAATATCGGAAAAGAGAGGCTTGTAAACCTCATAAATGCCTGGACCAATGAGATTAAGGAGATTATGGGAGGCATGGGCATAAACTCCATTGAGGCCTTAAAGGGAAATAGAGCCATGCTCAGAGGAATCGGATTAAACGAAAAAGAGCTCGAAATACTCGGAATAAAGCACGCAGGTGAATAAATGAAAAGAGTATACATCAACGAAGAGTGGTGCCTTGGATGCCACCTATGTGAATACAACTGCTTTCTATCAAACTCAAAAGAGAGCGATATGGTTCTTGCCTGCATGGGAAAGAACATCAAATCCAATCTCCATATAGAGGACTCTGGAGATATCCATTTTGCATTCAACTGCAGACACTGCAAAGACCCGATCTGCATTAAGGCATGCATATCAGGAGCCCTTCACAAAGAGGGAGAGGTGGTAGTCATAGACAAAGAGAAATGCGTCTTCTGCGGCTCCTGCATTCTCGTCTGTCCATATGGCGCTCTAATGGAATCAGAGAGCGGAGTTATGCAGAAATGCGAGCTTTGCATCTCCTCTGGCGGAGTTCCCAAATGCGTTGAAGGCTGTCCAAATGGAGCTTTGGTATTTGAGGAGAGATAGATGAGACACGTAATTATTGGAGCCTCGTTTGCAGCACTCAATGCAGCTAAGGCAATACTCTCCAACGAGAGTGATGATGAGGTTGTAGTTCTCTCCAAAGAGAAGGATGCACCCTACTACAGACCGCTTATTAGCTATCTTTTAATGGGAAAGACAACCGAAGAGAAGATGAGAATGAGCTTTCCAGAGAGTGTGAAAATCATCCTGGGAACAGAAGCAGAGAGAATAGACACAAAGAAGAAGGAGGTCATCGCCTCAAACGGAAAGAGATATAAATACGACAGGCTCTTGATATCCACAGGCTCAAGACCCTTTGTGCCTCCCTTCAAGGGACTTGATAGAGTCAGCGATGAAATAAAGACAACCTTCATGACACTAGAGGATGCAAGAAAGCTCAATGGGATGCTGGATAAGGATAAGAGAGTTCTTATTATCGGCTCTGGCCTCATCGGACTTAAGTCAGCAGAGGCTATTCTAGAGAGAGTAAAATCAGTTGATGTAATTGACCTTCAAAACAGAATACTCCCAGCCGTTCTTGATGAGGTCTCATCTGAATACCTTAAAAAGTATCTTGAGGCTAAGGGCATGAGATTCCACCTGGGTCTAAGTGTCGATGAGTTTTCTGAAAAGAGCGCAAGACTCACCGATAACAGCACTCTCGACTTTGACATTCTTGTTCTCGCTGTAGGGGTAAGAGCAAACACATCGCTCTTTGAGGAAATCGGCGGAAAGACAGGAAGAGGAATTTTAATAGACACTCACTCCAGAACAAGTATCCCGAATATCTATGCAGCAGGAGATGTCACTGAGAGCATGGACATATCATCAATGGCCTCTAAGCCCATTCAGATAGTCCCAAACGCAGCATTCCAGGGAGAGACTGCAGGAATGAACATGGCAGGAATTGAGAAGACCTTTGAAAATGCAGTTCCTATGAATGCAACTGGGTTCTTCTCGCTCCATCTGATTACAGCTGGAACCTATAAGGGAGAACTCTTGGATCTAAGCGATGAGAATGGGCTCAGAAGATTCTACATAGAAAACGATGAGCTTAAGGGATTCATTCTTACAGAGTCGGCAATCGAGAGAGGCGGAATATACACCTCTCTGATAAGAGACAGGGTAAAGCTGTCAACACTCGATAAGAACATATTCAAAGCGCCTCTTCTGATGGCATTTCCCAAAGAGAGAAGAGAGAAGATCGAAAAGGAGGCTCAATAATGGTAATAGATGCATCAGGCCTTTCATACAAGGAGCTCAATGAGAGAATCAAAGAGAGCAGCGATACGGAATTTGATATCGAGAATCTCAAAGGCCAAAGATACATTGCAACGGGAAGCAAGGGAAAGAAAATCGTAATCCATGGAACACCCGGAAATGATGTGGGAGCCTTCTTAGACGGAAGCGAGGTAGAAATCCTCTCCTCGGCACAAGACGCAACTGGAGACACGATGAATGATGGGAAGATCGTCATCCATGGATCGGCTGGTGATGCTGCGGGGTATGCCATGAGAGGAGGTAAAATCTACATAAGGGGCAGAGCCGGATACAGAGCCGGAATTCACATGAAGGCATATAAGGAGAAGAGGCCACTTCTGATAATCGGAGAGAGCGCAGGCTCCTTCTTAGGCGAATACCAGGCTGGTGGGACAATAATAGTCCTCGGCCTCTCATCTGATGGCAAGCCCCCTGTCGGATTCTTCTGCGGAACCGGCATGCATGGAGGAAAGATATACCTCAGATGCAATGAGCTGCCTCCAGACCTGCCAGAGCAGGTAATTGCAGAAGATATGAGTGAAGAAGACGAGAAGGAGCTCAGAGAGCACTTGAAGGACTACGCAGCGACCTTCAATCTTGACATAGAAAAAATCTTAAAAGAGCATTTCTTTGTTCTGAAGCCAAACTCTCAGAACCCATATAAGAGGCTCTATACGCATATCTAGGAGGAAAGATGTCATACTACACAGAGCAAGATGTCCTTGATTACATTAGGGAAAACGATGTCAGATTCGTACGCTTGGCATTCTGCGACATCTTCGGACAGATAAAGAACATATCAATAACAGCAAGCGACCTAAGGTCAGTCTTTGATAATGGAATGGGAGTCGATGTCTCTGCAATCAGAGGCTTCATGAATGTAAAGGATAGCGACCTATATCTCTACCCTGACCCAACAACACTTGCCATTCTCCCATGGAGGCCCTCAGAGCATGGATCGGTGACGAGGCTCTACTCTGGAATATACTACCCAGATAAGACTCCTTTCGAGGGAGATGTCAGACTTCTCTTGAAAAAGACCGAAAAAGAACTCGAGAGCAAAGGCCTTAGCTTTCAGATAGGAACCGAGAGCGAGTTCTACCTCTTTAAAACCGATGAAAATGGAACTCCGACTCTCACTCCAATGGACAATGCAAGCTACCTGGATGTTGCTCCCAACGACAGAGGCGAGAACATCAGAAGATCGATTTCAATATATCTTGAGGAGATGGGAATATCGATTCTTTCCTCACACCATGAGAAGGGACCTGGGCAAAATGAGATTACATTCAAGCCTCTTGGACCAACAGAGG
>CANRIJ010000117.1 GCA_947630635.1 uncultured Spirochaetaceae bacterium
CTCTGCATGGCTATATAGCATGAGAGAGAGCGCATCATACTCTCTTTTTGCCCTATCATCGCTAAGGTGCATTGAGATTATCGATCTCAAAAAGAGCGATGTCTTCTCTGAGGAGAAGATATCTATCCACGATGAGGCGGCTCTCTTTAGAATCTCCTTGCTTTCTCCCTCAAGGCTCAGCTGAAAGGAGTGTGCCATGAGATTTCTGTGTCCAGTCTCAAATATATCTTCGATAATCTCTCTCTTGCTCTTATACCAGTGGTATATAGCAGACTTCTGCACACCAAGGCGCTCTGCAAGGTTTGAGAGTGTCATCTCTCCAATACCCTCAAATGCCACTATCTCAAGTGCTGTCTCAAGGATGGCCTCTCTATTGGTCTTCATGCATATATTTTAACGAACGTTCATTAATTATCAAGAAATATTCCCACCTTTTTGCCATGTAGCGCAAAAAGCGCTTACCTTTAAGGGCCTTTTTATGGAGACTTAAATCATAAAATTAAGACGAGGATTGATAAATGTACGCATTAGTTGAAATTCTAGGCAAGCAGTACAAGGCCGAAGAGGGCAAGAAGCTGGTTGTTGATAGAATCAAACAGGAAGCTGGCTCTTCCTATGAGATTGAGAAGGTCCTTGCCATCGTCGACGGAGAGAGCGCAAAGTTTGGAACGCCCTATATTGAGGGTGCAAAGGTAAGCGCAACAGTCGGAGAAGAGGTTAAGGGAGAGAAGATCAAGGTTTACAAGTTCCGTAAGAGAAAGGGATACAGAAGAACCATTGGCCACAGACAGAAATACACCGAGATCACAATCGGGAAGATTATCGCTTAGGAGGTGAGTTATGGCACATAAGAAAGGTGGCGGATCATCGAGAAACGGGCGAGACTCTCGATCGCAGAGACTCGGAGTCAAGCGCTTTGGAGGCCAGCTGGTTAAGGCAGGTGAGATTATCGTAAGACAGAGAGGAACCAAGATTCATCCGGGCGAGAACGTAGGACTCGGAAGAGACTATACTCTCTTTGCACTCAAGCCTGGCTATGTGGCTTTCAAGAACAGGCTGAATAGAAAGTATTGCTATATCGTGGAGGCTACTGAGGCTCAAAGCGAAGAGAAATAGCTGATGTTTGGCTTTTCTGACGAAACATACATTGATGTATCTTCTGGAAATGGAGGCGCTGGATGCGTCTCCTTTCGAAGAGAGAAATACGTCCCCAAGGGCGGTCCGGACGGTGGTGACGGAGGACGCGGAGGGGACGTTGTCTTTGTTGTAAAAGAGAATCTGAGAACACTTGGGCATCTAAAGCTCGTCAGAGTCTTCAAGGCAGAGAATGGCCAGAGTGGTATGGGCTCAAGGATGTTTGGGCGCGACGGAAAGGATGTCGAGATACCAGTTCCCCCGGGAACTGTCATAAAAAACGCAGAGACGGGAGAGATAATAAAGGATCTTACTGGCCTTGATAGATTCACTCTTCTAAAGGGCGGAAGGGGAGGACTTGGCAACTGGCACTTCAGATCCTCTGTAAACCAGGCTCCTAAATTTGCCCAGCCTGGAGAGAAGGGACACGAGATGAGAGTCGGCGTGGAGCTTCTTATTATTGCCGATATTGGCTTTGTTGGCTTTCCAAATGCCGGAAAATCCTCGCTTCTGAATCTTTTGACAAACGCAAGAAGCAAGGTCGCGGGCTATCCCTTCACTACTAAGATTCCACAGCTTGGCGTTATGCGCTATGACGATCAGGACATAGTGCTTGCAGATATTCCAGGAATACTCGAGGGAGCAAGCGAGGGTGTGGGAATGGGCTTTAAATTTCTTAAGCACATCTCAAGGACAAAGGGCCTTGCATACCTTGTGGATATGTCAGCAGAAGACTATCTGACAGCCTTCGATGTACTTAGAAAGGAGACAGAGAAATACTCAAGTGAGCTATCAGAGAAGCCATTTGTTCTTATCGGGACAAAGCTTGACGAGAGTGGAGCAGAAGAGCACTTTGAAAATTTCAAAAGGAAATACTCAGAGTATGAGGTGCTTCCTTTGTCGATATATATGGACGATCTTCTCCTTCCAGTCAAGAGGGCTTTTATGTCGCTTTTTAAGACGGAGGAGCTTGAGGAGAGAAGAAAGAATGGCGGCTTTAAGCATGGAATAGACCTCAATGCCGAATATAGAGACAGCGAAGATGGAGAGTAGCGCTCTCCTAGGAGGAAGCTTCGATCCAGTATCAAGGGCACATGTTGAGCTCTTTCATATGGTAGATATATATACGCCATTTAAGCGTCTAATTCTCATTCCCGCATCTATTCCCAATTTCAAGAGAGCAACGATAACTGCTTCCTATGATGACAGAAAGAGAATGCTCGAGCTCTCTTTGGAGGACTACAGAGAGCTCTATAGGGATGATGAGGTCGAGATAGAGATCTCTGACATTGAGAGAGATAGTGGGAAAATTAGCTACACAAGCGATACCGTGAGGCTTATCAAAAGAGAGAATCCCTCTCTTGATAAGGTCAATTTCATAATTGGCGACGACATTCTAGAGCGACTTGATTCATGGCATGACTTTGACTACATCAAGAGAAGCGTTCGCTTCTATGTCTTCAGGCGCCTTCCTAAGAGACCGAAATATCCCGATGGCGCAGAGTTTCACTTTATAGAAAATCCTATTAAAGAGGGAAGCTCGACTCTGATTAGAAATGGAAATAAAGAGTATCTGACAGGAAGGGTCAGAGCCTATATTGAAGAGAATGGACTATACAGAAGCCGATAGGTTTGTTAAGTCACGCATAAAGGAAAAGCGCTATCTTCACTCAAAGAGCGTTGAGGAGATGGCAACTGAGCTTGCTCTTCGCTTTGGTGTGAGCCTTGAGGATGCAAAGCTTGCATCTATTTTCCATGATGCAGAGCGCTATTCATTTGACCAGAGGTCTGCTGACTATCTGAGAGAAAATGGCTTTGAGGTCTATAGAGAGGAAGAGGAGAACCCTATGCTCCTTCATGGGCCTCTTGCATCTCTCCTCTTAAAAGAGCTTGATCCGAGCGTAAATGAAGAGGTAATCACTGCCATAAGGCACCATACTCTTGGAAGTAGGAGCATGGGGAGGCTTGGTGCTATTCTGTATATAGCTGATTTTGCAGAGAGAAGAAGAGAGCATATAAGTGAACTTGATAGAAAGAGCATTTTAGAGAAAGAGAGCCTTGAGGAGATGGTTTTGAGAATACTTGAGCTAAAGGAGAGCTATTACAAAGAGAGTGGTATCAAAGAGGCCGAGGTGACTAGGGACCTTCACTCTTTTTTAATATCGGGAGGACATTTTGAGTAGAAGGCTCTCTATTCTGGCTTTGGTTTTGTCATCTCTTCTTCTCTTTTCCTGCTCATCCAGACCTAAGAGCCTCTTTATAGTCTCAGATAGCGGAAGCGAGCTCTATTTCAGCAATAATGGAGTAAATAGCGAGGTTGTCATTCCAAAGTCAGTTCAGGACTACCTCTTGGATCTCTCGGGGATGAGCCTGAATGAGCTTTATGCCTTTATGGCAGAGGGAACAGAGAATGAGACGTTTTTCACTTTGGGAAGCGACTTTCTTCTTAGGAGCAACTATGTGGCTCTCCTTGTGAGCCAATATGGCAAGGACTCGCTTATGGAGACCTACTCTGAGTATAGAAGGAGCATTCAAAATAGCGAGATATTCAAGAGAATAGATGGCATTTCTCAGGGATTTGACTCGATTTTGATGAAATTATCCAAGGGAAGGGAGTTTTCGATTTATTCTCTGTATTATATTTTTAATGGTAAGGAGAGCTGGGGCGACCTTATGGTTTTCCTCCCAGAATGGTTAAGAAGGATAAGAACGTGAAGCAGGAAGTAGAGAAGAACGCAAAGAAGATCGCTGATTTTCTAGTTGATCACAAGGTAGAGGACGTAGTTGTAGTAGATCTCTCTGAGAAGAGCTCTTTTACGGATGCATTTGTTATTGGGACAGTAAACTCAGTTGGACACCTGAGAGGCGTTGTTCATCAGCTCTGGGGTGAGTTGATTGACTTGGGAATCGAGGTCAACAATAGGCATAAGAGCCCATCAGTCGATGGCTGGGAGCTTATTGATGGGGGAGACATCATAATCCATCTAATGAGCAAGGAGCTCAGAGACTTCTATGACCTTGAGAAGCTTTGGAATAAGACGAGGGAAATAGAAGAGGAATCAGACGAAGAGTGATTTGATATACGGTGCCAAATGAGATGCGAGGGAGGCAATCTCGACTTTGGAGGTGTTGACCATAAGATCGTAGTTCTCTTTGGCACCCCACGTATTTCCCGTATAGAAGGAATAGTACTTCTTTCTATTTCTGTCCACCGATAGGATTTTTGCTTTCATGGCTCTCTCTGAGAGATTCTCGTGCCATGTATCTTTTTCATTGCAGCGCTTGATTTTGCTCTCCATATCTGCATATACAAAGATTCTGAAGGGATGGATATCTCTCAGTATGTAGTCTGCGCAGCGTCCGACAATAACTGCATCGCTTTTATTAGCCAGATCCTTTATGGTCGCACTCTGCTCCTGGTATATGAGATTCGCCTGCTCATCAATAGGGGAGATTGCGGTATGGAATGTTCTGACAACATGTATTGGAAAGCTGGGATGAGGCCTCTTTTCTATGATTTCCTGGATGTAGCTTTGAGAAAGGGAGGTTCTCTCTGCGATTTCTCTGAGAATCTCTGAGTCATAGTAGGCAATATCAAGCTCTTCTGATAGGCGCCTGGCAAGCTCTCTTCCGCCAGAGCCGAATTCTCTTCCAATTGTTATAGTCATTCATGTCTCCTTATTTTATTTTACCACATCAGAGAGAGTATATTGCCTTGAACAGCCTGGAGACTTCGTGAATATCCTCGACTCCTCCTGTCTCAAGCGGTGAGTGCATCGAGAGAAGCGAAAGGCCGATATCCGCTGTCTTTATTGAGAGCTTTCTCATCGATAGAGACCCAAGTGTCGAGCCGCCTTTC
>CANRIJ010000118.1 GCA_947630635.1 uncultured Spirochaetaceae bacterium
GAAGAGAGATGATAAGCTTGCCATGGTTGCAAGCTTTCTTCCATCTGTTGCAACCATGGCAAGCTTATCATCTCTCTTCTCTATATATACGCCAGTGAGGAATATCCTCATGATCTCCTCGGAAACTGCAAAAGAGGTCTTATCAACCATATCCAGAAAATCATTGATAGGCAGCTCAAATGCATGATACTCATCCATTGGAAGGAGCATTGGGAACTTGGATGCATCAATGGTTCTCAAATTGATGCTTATTCTGCTCTCTCCCTCTTTTGGCCTTATTGTGAGCTTCTTGTCATCATCTGCTGATATTTCTATCTCTCCATTTGGTATAGTCTTCAAAACTGCATAGAGCTTATCGCAGAAAACAGTAGTCGAACCCGGAATGAGCGTCTGAACGCTGATCTGAGAGACAAAGCCCACCTTTGTGTCTGTTGTCTTGATGGTAAGAATATCACCGCTGTTTTCCAAAAGCACATTGCTTGTTATTGCAAGAGAATTCTTCTGTGCAGAGAATCCTAGCGCAATTTCGATTTCATTTCTAAGCTCTTCTAATTGACAGATAAATTTCATTTTTCAACTTTTCCTAGGACTAAAATTATAACATATATAAATATTTTAGTAGTGTTAGTAGAGACGCCTGAAAAGTGGAAAACTCAGTTAATTCATTGCGTTTCAAATAAAAGAGATGTGAAAAACAATGTGGAAAAAAGGCGAGTTTTTCAGAGTTTTCCCCAATGGTTGGAAAATGAGTGATTTTTCAAATGGCTTTTTCGCATTTTTTTCCGCTTTTTCAACAGGTTTTCCACATGTTTTCAACTCTCATCAAGCTTAAGGGATATATCCTTTATCGCCTTTTTATATGATTCGTTTGAAGAAATGAGTCCCTCTACCTTATTTACAGTATAGCTGATGGAAGTATGATCCTTATCAAGATATGTTCCGATTTCCGAGAAGGTGTATTTTCCATAGCTATGAGCAAGATATGTTGCTACTTGCCTTGGAATCTGTACTCTTGTGCTTCTGCTATTTCCCCTGATATCAACCAGCGATACATTGAAGTAGTTTGAAGTCACAGTGAATATATCATCAATGGATATATTCAGCTTTTTGGTATTGGATGCATTTATAAAGTTTCTGAGCTGCTCTTTTGCAAGATCTATGGTAACTGGCTTTCCAAGTATCTCAGATACTCCGCTCAGAGTTGTAAGCATACCCTCAAGATCTCTCACGTTGGTCTTAACATTCTCGCAGACATACTCGATTATCTCATTGGATAGCTTTAGATTTCTCTCTTTGCATTTTTGCCTTGCAATTGCGATTCTTACCTCGTATGGTGGCGGTTGCAAATCGACATTGAAGCCTCTGATAAAGCGCGTTCTGAGTCTCTCTGTTATATCCTTCAGCTCTGAAATTGGCCTATCGCTTGTAAAGACAAGCTGCTTGTCATTCTCATATAGGTCATTGAATATGTGAAATAGCTCCTCTTGGGTTTTCTCTTTCTTCTGGAGAAATTGTATATCGTCGATTAGAAGTACATCGGCCTTTCTGTATTTGTTTCTGAATCTATTCTTTGCGCTGTTGTCGTTCAGTGTCTCTATAAATTCGTCAATAAAGAGATCGGAGGATACATATACAATGGTCTTTGTAGGGAAATTGTCTCCAATGGCATTTCCTATCGCATATAGCAAATGCGTCTTTCCAAGCCCTACTCCTCCATATATAAGGCAGGGATTGTAGGATGTACCTGGATTTTTGGAGATTATCTGGGCTGCCTCATAAGCAAGATTTGAGTTGTCGCCTCTTATGAAATTGGAAAGGGTGTATTTTTTATTGAGGGTTTCGTTTTTCTTCTTGAGGGGAGACTCTGCCTTTTTCTCCTTTGCCTCCGTCTTCTCCTCTTTCTTGTCCTTTGTCTTTTTGACTTTCTGGTTTTGATCTACGCTTATTATGCACTTGAGCTCTCTTTCAAAGAGCTCGCTTAGGATATTGTTCAAAGTGGGAATGTGCTTTTTTACATTGTTTTCTACAAACTCTGATGGAACAGATATAAATACCTCTTTCTCTCCTATCTCCTTAAGTGCCATATTTCCCACAAACAGGAGATCGCTTTTGGGAACAAGGTCCCCAAGCTGTCTGATGGCTTTATCGAACAAGGCACTATTATTATCCATAGGATTTTTATCGTAGCCCACAAAAGTTGACCAATCAAGAGCAAAAGGCCAAAGGTCTCTTTAATTGAAAAATAATTTCTTATATTATAAGTAATTATTTAGACTGTTTTAACCTTTGGCCTTCTTGAAAGATTTTGTTGGTTTCTATATAATTTCATAGGTGCCTTAGGGTGCTTTGGAAACTGTGTTTCCCTTTTGATTTATTGGGATAGCAAAGGACTTAATTGATTATTGAAACTGGAGCTCAAATGAGTCCCAGTCTTAACTATGAAGTCTGAATCTGCTTCTTCTCAAAGGGAATATGATATAGGGCCAGGTTGCCCTTATATGGGGATATGAGTTTTATGGATATAGAAGAAAAGAGCTTTGAAGAGGGCCAAAAGAGCTCATATAGCGGAGAGGACATTGTTGTTCTCGAGGGTCTTGAGCCGGTCAGGGAACGCCCTGGCATGTACATTGGCTCAACAGGCATAAATGGACTTCATCAGCTTGTATATGAGGTTGTAGACAACTCTATTGACGAGGCTATGGCTGGATACTGCAATGAAGTTAGGATAACGCTTGAGAATACCGAGCACGGCGAGGTATGCACTGTAAGCGATAATGGAAGGGGTATTCCAGTTGATGTAATCAAGGAGTATGGAAAGAGTGCATTGGAGATTGTTCTAACGCGCCTTCATGCCGGTGGAAAGTTCGGTCATAACTCCTATAAGGTCTCGGGAGGACTCCATGGTGTAGGAGTCTCTTGCGTCAATGCCCTCTCTTCCTATTTTCAGGCCACTGTATATAGATCTCCTCACATCTATAGGCAGACTTTCTCGAAGGGCATTCCCCTCTCAGATGTCGAGATTATCGGAGATACGGATAAGACTGGAACGACTATAAGCTTCTCTCCGGATTTTGAGATTATGGAGGTCAATAGCTTTGACTATGAGACACTCCACTCTCGATTCAGAGAGCTCTCTTTCTTAAACAAGGGAGTCAGAATCTCCATTGAGGACAAGAGAGTCGAGCCGGTAAGATCAGAGTCATTTCAGGCAGATGGAGGCCTTAAGAGCTATATCAAGTACCTCAATGAGTACAAGACTACTTTATTTGACACAATCTCCATTGAGGGCAGGAAGGGCGATATCGCAGTAGAAATAGCCCTTCAGTACAACGACAAATACGACGAGAATATCCATACGTTTGTAAACAATATCAATACCCGCGAGGGAGGAATGCATCGCCTAGGCTTCCAGGATGGACTCACAAGATGCCTGAATAAGCAGCATGAGAAGAACCAGAGAATCTTTAAGAAGTATGATAAGAGATATGACTGGAAGGATATATCAGAGGGACTGACTGCAGTTGTGTCAGTGAAGATGCCGGATCCTCAGTTTGAGGGTCAGACCAAGATGAAGCTTGGAAACTCCGCAGTCAGGGGAATTGTTGCAAACCTCGTAAATGAGAAGCTTACCGATTATTTTGACGAATTTCCCGTTCTCACAGAGCTTCTTCTTGAGAAGATAACCAATGCTGCTCTCGGAAGAGAGGCTGCTCAGAAGGCTCGCGAGGGCATGAGAAAGAAGAGCGAGGGAGGAGGACTTCCCGGAAAGCTTGCAGATTGCTCCAAAAAGGATCCTGCAGAATGCGAGGTATTCATAGTCGAGGGCGACTCTGCCGGAGGATCGGCAAAGAGCGGAAGAGACAGGGAGTTCCAGGCCATCCTTCCTCTTTGGGGAAAGATGCTCAATGTCGAGAAGGCCCCTGAGGTAAAGGTTCTGGGAAATGACAAGCTTGAGCCTGTTATTCAGACAATCGGAGCCGGAATAACCAGGTATAACGAGAAATCCTCTCCAGATGACCCGGAGGACAAGGAGAAGTCATTTGATATCGAAAAGGTCAGGTATCACAAGATAATCATAATGGCTGATGCCGATGTCGACGGCTCGCATATCAGAACGCTTCTACTCACCTTCTTCTACAGATACATGAGACCTATTATCGAGGCTGGATATGTCTATTTTGCCATGCCTCCCCTATATAAGTTCTCTGGTCCGAGGATTTCTGAGCCTATCTATGCATATACAGAGGATGAGAGGCAGAAGAAGTTTGAGGAGGCTGTCCAGCTTACAGGAGACCCTCAGAAGGTTGCTGTTCAGAGATACAAGGGCCTTGGAGAGATGAATCCAGACCAGCTTTGGGAGACGACTATGAATCCTGCAACCAGAATGCTTGGACAGGTTCACCTCTCTGACGCAGAAGAGGCCGATAGGGTCTTTTCTATGCTGATGGGCGAAGAGGTAGAACCTAGAAGGGAATTTATTGAGAAGAACGCGCAATTTGCCACGAATTTGGATTTCTAAGGAGCTGAGATGGACGACGATAATAGAATAGAAGATGAGCTATTGGAGGCAAGACCCGGCTCCATTATAAAGTATGACCTGTCTGATCAGATGCAGAAGAGCTACATCGAATATGCGATGTCTGTAATAATATCCAGAGCTCTTCCCGATGCTAGAGACGGTCTTAAGCCGGTCCATAGAAGAATTCTCTATGGAATGTGGGATATGGGCATCAGGCACAATACTGCCAACAAGAAGTGCGCAAGAATAGTAGGAGATGTTCTTGGTAAGTACCAC
>CANRIJ010000119.1 GCA_947630635.1 uncultured Spirochaetaceae bacterium
CTCTATATGTGTACAACTGGTCCTACTACACCCCAGAAGAAGTAATAGATGCCTTTGAAGAGGAATACAACTGCAAGGTTGTCATGGACTACTTTGCCTCAAACGAAGAGATGTTCGCAAAGCTTATGGTATCAAAGGACAAGTCAGGCTACGACATCGTCATTCCATCGGCTGATTACGTATCTATAATGATGAAGCTCGATATGCTTGAGAAAATCGACAAGGAAAAGGTGCCAAATCTAAAGTACCTTACAGCTTTTGCAAAGGAAAAGGCCTCTCATGATCCCGATCAGAACTACTCAGTTCCCTATTATATCGGCGCCCTCGGAATAGCCGTAAACAAGAACAGAGTACAGGACTACCCGAGAGACTATACGATCTTCGAAGATGAGAGGCTAAAGGGAAAGATGTGCATGATGGATGACCTTAGAGAGGTACTCGGAGCGGCCCTCATTCATCTTGGATACTCTGCCAACAGCCACGATAAGAATGAGATTGAGGAGGCCACAGACTACATAGTTGAGAAGTGGAAGCCAAATCTTGCAAAATTCGACGCAGAGGGATTTGCAAAGTCATTTGCAACTGGAGACTGCTGGGTAGTCCAAGGCTATGCCGAGTCTTTCTATGAGGAGCTTCCTGAGTCCAGGTGGGATGAGATGGACTTCTTCATTCCGGAGAAGACTACTCTCTACATCGATTCAATGGTTATTCCAAAGGGATCAAAAAACATCGACCTGGCACACGATTTTATAAACTTCATGCTTAAAAGCGAAAACTATGCCAAATTCCTCGATCGCTTTGGATTCCCGTCTGCACTCCACAGCCAAGCAGGCTCCTACATGACAGTAGAGCCCCACTACAGCTCAGAGAGTCTCTTTCATGGCGAGAACAAGGATGATTTAGGAGAATACCTAGATCTATACAACAAGGCATGGGAGAAGATCAGATATATAACCTAAGGCGGGCAAAATCGTCACAGAGGGCTATTAAGTAGGATAAAACTCCAATTATTGTTTGACAGAATTGAAAATCACACCTTAGGATAGACTCTACATCTGGCTACCCAATGGGAATCTGGCCAAAGTATGAAAAGGATGCCCAAAAGCGGCATCCTTTATTTTTTCCAAAAGTTAACTAATTGTCTCTTTTCTATATAATGTAGCTATGTTCGATCATGACACCTACATCAGTCCGTTTACATGGAGATATGGATCTAAGGAGATGAGAGAGGTCTTCTCTGAGAAGCATAAGAGACTCCTCTTAAGAAGAATATGGGTCGCTCTTGCCAAGGCCGAGAATAAGGCCTCCATAGTAAGCGACGAAGAGCTAAATGACCTTATTGAGCATCAGAATGATATAAATATAGAGCGCAGCCTGGAGATCGAAAAGGAGATATCCCACGATTTGATGGCTGAGATCAAGTGCTACGCAGAAGAGTGCAAAATAGGCGGAGGCATAATACACCTTGGAGCAACAAGCATGGATGCCCTGGACAATATGGATGTCATCAGACAGAAAGAGGCCCTCTTTATAATCGAAAAGAGAACAAAGACCCTCTTAAAAGAGCTTATAGAAAAGAGTCGAGAGCACATTTCTACTCCTACTATGGCCTTCACCCACATACAGCCAGCTGAAATGACAACAATCGGCTATAGACTCAGCCAAAGCGCTCAGGATATAAGAGACGATCTCAAAGAGATAATAGAGCTCAAAAATACAATAAAAGGAAAGGGCCTAAAGGGAGCAGTCGGAACCGCAGCAAGCTACAAAGAGCTCTTAAATGAGAGCAGCATGGACTACTTTGAGCTGGAGAAGAGCTTCTTAAAAGAGCTAAACATAGAGGCCTTTACAGTCTCCACCCAAACCTACCCCAGAAAACAGGATCTCAGGATTATAGAGGCACTATCCAACCTGGCCTCCTCTATCCATAAGCTCTCCCTTGACCTTAGAATTCTGCAATCGCCGGTAATCGGAGAGGTATCTGAGCCATTTGGCAAGAAGCAGGTTGGCTCCTCTGCGATGCCATTTAAGAGAAACCCCATCAATAATGAGAAGATTGACTCGCTATCAAGGCTCATTGCCTCCTATTACCAGACAGCATGGGAGAACCCCTCTATGCAGATACTGGAGAGGACTCTTGATGACAGCGCAAATAGAAGAGTCTTCATTCCAGAGGCCTTTCTTGCACTAGATGAGGTTCTCATTACAGCAGAGAAGGTCATAAAGGGCCTCTCTTTCTATGAGAGCGCCAGAGATATGCTAATTGAGAAGTATGGCATCTTTGCCTCAAGCGAGAGGCTCTTGATGGCACTCTCCAAGAAGGGCGCAGACAGACAGAAAATGCATGAGACTATAAGAGAGGAGAGCCTAAAGGCATGGAAAGAGGTGCAGGAAGGAAGAGAGAATCCTCTAAAAGAGAATCTCATGAATAACAAAGAGATACTCTCATACCTAAATAAGAGCGAGGTTGAGAGCCTTCTTTCTGCCACCTCATATATCGGCTATTCGGTTGAGATGGCAACGAATCTCTTTGATAATATCGAGAAGAGCGGAATCTTAGAAAGCTAAATCAATAAAAGGCCAGTCTTAAAGAGCCAGTAATAGGCAACTGCATGCACATATCTCAAAAGACATGGAGGAAGCGATTTCTTTGCTCCTAGGTGAAGTATACCAGCAACTGTCACAATAGTCGAAAACGGCAGAGGAAGAAGTGCGGCCATTATCAAGAAGGGAACTCCATATACATTTATGTATGCACCCCACTTCTTCTCGATCTTGCCGGTGAATTTTCTTATGAATGGAATCTTGTCAAATAGAATTCCAACTGCATAGGCAGTGAAGCCTCCGAGAGTGGATGCCGTTCCGACAATGAGAATTGTCTTCCACCAGTCAAAGTCGGCACCTACCATCCAAACAAGATCCGGAGAGAGCGGAAGGATAAGAGAATCGCAGAGATACTCATATATGAACATTGCAAGCTCCGCTCCAATATGGTCCTTAAGCCAGTTGATTATATCTTTGTATCTATCTGCGCCAAGCGATTTGACCCCGATAAAATAGGCACTCAGCATCAAGAGAAGAGATATAAATCCAACTGTGAGAATAGGCCACCATTTAAGCTTTACCTTGTCTTCAGAGGTGCTCACTGATGATGGAACGTCTACATCTACCAGAGACGGATCCTCATTCAGGCTCTCGCTCTTCTCATCATGGGAGGATTTCATTTCCACATCAGCATAGGGAAAATCTCGCTTTTTCTTAATCTCTTCCCTATCTGATTTATCCTTCTTCATAGATAATCCTCTCTGCCTTCTCTAAAGCATCTTCAGCACTAAGCGCGTAAGAGCCCCTAAAGAATCTGTTTTTCCCGCCGCCTCTGAGATCAAGTTCGCTCTTTAGGCGCATGAATAAGGCGCTGTCCCCATAAAACACAAAGCCATGCTTCTCACTTCTATCGAGTATAAAGAGAGTCTCTCTATCCGTCTTATCAATGTGCCTTTGAAATGCCTCAGAGGGAACATCGCTTACTAGAATAATAGCTTTTCTATTGTCCTGAGAGAGCGCTTTATCCAAAATTAACCTAGCTAAATCCTCTTCAAGACTCTTGATTTTCTTCTTCTGAGAATCGTTTTCGCAGATTAGATTCCTAACGTCGCTCTCAATATCAGAGGAATTCTCCCTTGAAAGTAGCGCTGATAGACTCTCTCTCAGAAGCCTATCCTCTCTTCTGAGCCTCTTAGAGTCATCTCCTACCTTAAAGTAGAGCCTTACATGCCCTCTGACACTCTCGCTCTTATAATAAGAGACCTCGCCAATCTCCGAGGTTGAGGCAACGTGCACTCCACCACAGGCAACAGCATCGACTCCATCGATAAAAACGACCTTCACATCTCCATCGACTTTGATCGAGCGCCTCATATTGAGGCTATCTGCCTCTTTGTGGGTCATCTCCTCTCGCCAGATTCGCCTATTCTCTCTGATTCTCCTATTTGCCTCATCCTCAACTCTGAGAATATCCTCCATCTCAATGTGGCTTCTATCAGTTTCGATGGTTATAAAGTCCTCTGAAAGATGCACAGAGAGCGTTCCGATTCCCAAAAGATGATATAGAACTGCGCTTACCAGGTGCTGGGCACTATGCTCTTTCATGTAGCTGTATCTATGATCGAAATCCAATGTGAGTTTTGACACTTGACCAATATCAGGCTTTTTTCCCTTTATTATGTGCACAATCTCATCATTCTCTTTCTGAGTATCGACTATCACATAGTCTCCAAAGGTGCCCCTATCGCCCTTCTGGCCACCGCCCTCAGGATAGAAAATAGTCTTATCGAGAATAATCCCATTCTCGCTTAAAAGAACGACCTTGGCCTCACACTCTCTCTTATAGGGTTCTTCGTAATAGAGTCTTTCGCTTATCATTTCTCTTTCTCAACTGCCATCTTCGCAACAGGCAATCTCCACTTGAACTTGTATCCGAGTATTCTCAATAGAGTTGCTATTATGGCAGCTATCCATATGATTATCCCCTCTGGAACCCCAAGATAATAGAGCCCTAAATATGAAAGAGCCCCGATAATAGAGGCAGAAGCATAAAAATCTGAGGTGAAGA
>CANRIJ010000120.1 GCA_947630635.1 uncultured Spirochaetaceae bacterium
CCGGAGGCTCTTAAAGAGAGGCTGGAGGCTGAGTTTGGAGCGCTCTCCTTTATAACTGAGCCATTTCCCTTTACCTATACCACCTACTACGATGAGGAGATGGGAAGGCCAATAGAGAGGCTCTTTATCTCCTTTGAAAGCCTTATAAATCCAGATGAGCTTGGCAAAATCAAGGAGAAGACAAATTCAATTGAGCGTATTTTCATGGTTGATGGAAAGAGAAAGGTGAATCTGGATCCTGGAATCATCACTGATTCGAGCGTAATACTCGCAACTACAAAGAATCGCTCTCATAGAATCGCAATAGGAAATAATCTTTATGCAGAGCTAACTCTTATTTATCAGAAGGGAGAGTGGAACTCCTTTTCTTGGACCTATAGTGATTATAGAGATAAAAAAGTCCAGGGCATAATGTCTTCTTTCAGGCGGGATCTTCTCATAAGAAAGCGAAATTTTGGCAAAATCTGACTTTTTTGAATATATAGATATGTGGCATTTCTTCTTATTTTGATTTTGCTTTTTTCATTTTCGTCCTGCACTCCATATGCAGAGCCATATAAGATGGTTGAGGTTAGACTTGATGAGCTTCATCCCTTTGAAGAGCATGGCGGTGGCTCTATTTGGTATAAGCTGAGGTATTTTGATGGGGAGAGAGTAGTGGAAAAGAGACTCGATAAGGGCTCTCTCTTTTTTGAGATAAGAGTCAAAGGCGGGGGACTCAGGCCAATAAGCGTCATACCTCTTGGGGTTCTATCGCCTATGGGTGGATTTTATGAGGAGGGCATGGGAGATACTATCTACCTTGATTACGAGACAGGCCCCTTTGCCGATGTCATGGTAAATGCTGCTTCCTATCGTCCTAAAGTGGTCTCAGAGTTTTCCTTTCACTCTCTTAAGGAGTGCGGCATTGATGCGAATATAATCGACCAGAGCGATTTTCTTGAGAAGCTATATGATGGAGAGTTGCGAGAGGATAATATCAAATTCTCCAAGATCTTCTCATTGAGTCTCACCACCTTTCCTCCTGGCTATTGGGTCTCTGATAATCCCTTTGTTCCCTCGTTTACCGTGAAGAGGGCCTCTGACCCAGTTGAATTCAGAGTCTTCCCCGGTGTCTATTCCTTCTGGTGCAAGGAGCTTAAGGTGCTTTATGTGCTTTTATTGGATGATGATGGCTCACTCTATTCGTCTATGAGCACCTTTGATCCATTTAGATTGTAAGTTGAAGAATAGTAAAAGTGGCTATATTCTTAGCCTATGGAATCATTAAGAGAACTCTTTAGGGTGGGCTATGGACCCTCCTCCTCCCATACAATGGGGCCTAGAAAGGCATCAGAGAGATACGTCGAAGAGCATCCAGAGGTTAAGAAGGCAGTTGTTGGACTCTATGGATCGCTTGCGGCAACTGGCAAGGGACACCTGACTGATATGGCAATTAGGGAGGTCTTCGTAAATGCCGGGGTCGATATTGCAATCGAATGGTATCCAGATACCTTTAAGCCATTTCATCCAAATGCCCTCACAATAATAGGAATCGAGCCAAAGATTCCAGAGGAGACCTTTTACTCTGTTGGCGGGGGAAAGGTGGTGAAAGAGGGTGAGAGCGATAGCGTCAATGATGAGGTCTACCCAAGCATACAGCTCGGAGATATGGAGAAAATACTCGCATACGCCGAGTACAACGGTCTTCAGCTCTGGGAGATAGCAGTTCTCTTTGAGGGCAAGGGCATATTGGATTTTGTTCATGAGGTGTGGGAAGTAATGAAAGCTGCAATCAAGAGAGGCATCCAGAATGAGGGTGTTCTCCCAGGCGGTCTTAAGCTTCAGAGGAAGGCATGCCAAAGCTACTCTAAGGCTATTGATAATGCCGGTCCCCTTGGAAATGACTCCATTGCTCTCTCATACGCTCTTGCAGTCTCTGAGGAGAACGCTTCTGGAGGAAAGATAGTCACAGCCCCTACTTGTGGCAGCTGCGGAGTTCTTCCAGCAGTTCTTCTCTATCTTCAGGAGCAGTACAAGATTCCAGATATAAGAATAGAGAGAGCCCTTCTTACGGCAGGACTTGTGGGAAATGTTGTAAAATCCAATGGCTCAATATCGGGCGCAGAGGTGGGATGCCAAGGCGAAGTCGGTGTTGCCTGCGCAATGGCCGGAGCCGCCGCAGCTCAGCTTTTGGGTGGTACAATCTACCAGGTTGAATACGCTGCAGAAATGGGTCTTGAGCATCATCTTGGACTTACTTGCGATCCTATGATGGGTCTTGTCCAGATACCATGCATCGAGAGAAATGCGCTTGCGGCAATGAGAGCGCTTGCCCATGCATCATATGCTCTTATGAGCGATGGCAGGCATAAGATATCCTTTGATGATGTAGTCGAGGTAATGATGGAAACCGGTGAGGCGCTTCCCAGCATGTACAAGGAAACGAGTGCAGGAGGACTGGCAAAAGTCAGAGAGAGTTAGTCTCTTATAGTGATCTTCATTACTTCACAAGAGTTTATTTTTCAGTTGCTTAGTAGGCTGCATTCAGACTGGAAATGCATTTTCTCTATGACTTTCAGCGGTGATCGATGAGACTTCGTCGGGCTTGGGTTGGAAGAAGTATTTGTGATTGAAGCGAGCCTGATTGTTATAGGACTTTCGGAAATTTATTCATTTTCAGTATGAAGTCAAAAATCTTATTTTCTGTTTTTTGGCAAAAAATAAAAATTTTGAATATAGATATATGTGGACACTGATTTAAAAAATAACGAAGAGATTTTCAAAGAAGAGTGCATAAGAAGAATGTGCTACAAAGATGACATCTTCTTGAAAGTCGCAGTTGAGGTTGATGATCGCGTGGCAATCGAGATTATCAAGGAGTATGTAAGGGTCAAGTATGAAGATGTGGAATTCATAAAGGTATCGAATTCTATAGACAGAATCAATGACAGGTCTGTAATCGGCGACATTCTTGTAGGTTTAAAAGACGGAAGTCTAATAGTATTGGAGATGCAAAGGGATCTCAGGGGTGCAACTGAAGATAGGGCAATGCATATTCTCTCTATGCTGCTTGTGAGATCGCAGGAAAAGGGTTCGAAATACATAGAGATTCCCTCTATTACTGTTCTTTTTCTTGTAGATGGCAAGACAGCATCTATGGAAAATGAAGTTACCTTCTATAATATGAAGAGTCCCAGCGGTAGACCTATGGCGAATGGCAAATGGGGTATAGGTTTTGTAAATTGCAAATACATGGATGACAATCCTATTGGCAGAATGAACAGGGATCTATCTCAGAGCGACCCATATAAGATAGAAAACGATATACTAAGAGAGGTAATGATCA
Source organism: uncultured Spirochaetaceae bacterium (assembly GCA_947630635.1). GTDB lineage: Bacteria > Spirochaetota > Spirochaetia > Sphaerochaetales > Sphaerochaetaceae > Ornithospirochaeta. Next base: position 3,329 of record CANRIJ010000120.1, read on the forward strand.
GAATTAAGCTCGGGGAGGAGCAGAGAAATATGAAGAATATGAGTGAGCGCTTAATCAAATATGGAGAAAAAAAGGGTTTTCAGGATGGCAAGGTCGAAGGTTTTCAGGATGGCAAAGAACAAGGCTTCCAGGATGGTAAGGCCGAAGAAGCGAGAAATTTTGCCATAAGGCTTTTTGATAGAAATTATGACAGTCATGATATTGCCGACCTTCTTGAGCTCTCAGTTGAAGAGGTGGAGAGGCTGAGAGAGGATTACAGCTCTTCGCGCCTATAGCTTTTTTCTGAAATTTGGTGTTTTAAAATTGGGAGGCTTTTGACCTCCCAATTTCTATTTTTAGGAAACTACGATATTTACGATCTTTCCTGGGACGTAGATCTCTTTCTTGATCTTTTTTCCATCAAGCCATGGTTTGACCTTATCAACTTCTTTGGCCGCTTTTAGAACGCTCTCTTTATCTGCATCCTTATTTATCTTCATTGTGCCTCTGAGTTTTCCGTTGACCTGTATTGCAATCTCAATCTCATCGTCAGTTACCTTGCTCTCATCCCACTTTGGCCACTTAGCATATGCAATTGATGGCTCATGATCAAGCATCTCCCAAAGCTCTTCAGCTAGGTGGGGAGTATATGGAGATAGCAGGAGAGTCAGAGTCTCCAGTGCTTTCTTAGGCACTATGGTGAGTCTGTTAAGCTCATTTACGAAGACCATCATCTGCGATATAGCGGTGTTGAAGGCAAGATTTGATGTATCCTCAGTTACCTTCTTGATGGTTTTGTGCATCAGCTTCTCGAGGCTCTTATCAAGAGGTATATCCTTGATTTCTTTCTCAGTGGCAATTCTCCAGATTCTGTCTAGGAACCTGTAGACTCCGATAAAGCCATTTGTTGCCCATGGCTTGCTCTCTGTAAGGGGGCCCATGAACATCTCATACATTCTGACGCTGTCTGCGCCATAGTCGCGAATGAAATCATCGGGGTTGATGACATTCTTGAGGCTCTTTGACATCTTGGCGATGACCTGTGTAAGCTCCTCTCCAGTCTCTTTGTCGTAGTATTTGCCGTCTTTTTCCTCTGCAAGGTCAGCAGGAACAAGCGACTTGTTCTTTCTTTGGTAGGCAAAAGAGGTGATCATACCCTGATTTACAAGTCTCTTAAATGGCTCGGATGTTGATACTTCCCCGATATCAAAGAGAACCTTGTGCCAGAATCTTGAATAGAGCAGGTGGAGAACCGCATGCTCAGCTCCTCCAATGT
>CANRIJ010000121.1 GCA_947630635.1 uncultured Spirochaetaceae bacterium
TTCAAGCTTGAGAATATTCCATCGGGGGCAGGTATGGGAACAAGTGGGCTAGTGGGTCAGTTCGGTGCTGTCAGCGTAATGGGATTAGGTTGTATATGGAAGCTTTTGATTGTGCATTTTCTGTTGCCAGCCCTTATCTCAACTTTGTTATGTATCCTAATGAAGAAGGCCAAGTGGATAGGCGAAAATGATCTCAAGCTTCCATCTTAAAAGTGCAATTTGTTTTGCTATAATGAGTTGCTATTTAGTTATGGAAGCTTATTAATCTCCTCTTTATTCTTTTATGCTTATTGCGCCAAATGGGCATACTTCGCTGCAGCAATAGCAGGATATGCACTTTTTGATTTTGATATCGATCGTCCCATCCTTAATGCTGAGTGCCTTTGCTGGGCATATTTCTATGCATCTCTTGCAGAGTCTGCATTTATCCTTATCGAATTTCGGCTTAGGTCTCTTATTGCCTCTATTTGCAAATGGACGCCTCAGAAATGGGAGCAAAAGAGAAGAGAATAGGCCTTTCTTTCGCTTTCTCTTGATGATTTCGAAGTCTTGTATTACAAGGCCATTGGGATCTAAAAGCGTATACTCTGAATCCAGTGCGTGATCGTCTCTTTTGATTGCTGCTCTTAGAATGGGAATATCTTTTTTCTTATAGCCCATAATGATTCTCTCGGCATCATCGAGCTGAAGGGGGTTATTAGAGGCCATTAAGAGGCCAATATGCCTTAAATTTCCGTTTGATGGCCCTGAACCCTCCATGCCTATGACTGCATCTATAATGGACCAATCAGGCTTTCTGATATCCAAGAGGTTCAATATCAGTGAGGCAAAAGAATCGGGCGATGTCGCCGATAGGTGAAGCTTGCTCTTATGTATGCTTGGGATAATTCCAAACATATTCTTTGAGGCACCCGTTGCGTTCATTAGCTCATGAGTCTTGAATTTCGCGGCGCTTATGAGAATATCGGCATCCAGTACTGCCTTGCTAATGGGAGCCTTTGTCTTTTTATAGACTCTTTTCTCTATGGTCTCTTTAGTGAAATCAATCCAGGTTGTGCCTGTTTTTTCAATGACCTCTAAAATGCCAGAGTGAATTGGCTTGAAATTCGGCGTCTGGAGACCGGGGCTGTCACCTACGGCAATCTTATTTGCGCCTCTTTCTTTTAGGAGAATAATGAGTGCTTCGATTATTATTGGGTTTGTGGTTATGCCTTTTTCGGGTTTTGCATCCGAGAGAAGATTTGTCTTAATTAGAACATCTTTTCCCGAGACTTGGGGAAAATCGGTGTTCTCCATTAGAACTCTTATGGCGCTGACTGCCTTATCTAGTTCATAGCCATTGCATTTTGTTATTGCTACCTTAGACATCTATTTATTCTCTTCTTATTTGATTTTATTACTAAAAAATATGAATTTTAAAGTAAACTTATATAAGTTTATATTAATTTTCATTGTTATATTCCAATAAGCAAATATACATTGGTCCCATATCCGATCTATCGGGCAGTGCTATATATCCCAATTGGAGCCTTTCAAATCCATCAAGCTCAAGCTCTATTTCCCTAAGGTTTTTCCCATGTCTTTTGATGGCCTTCTCTATAACGCACTGATTCTCAAGTGGACTTATTGAGCAGGTGGAGTAGAGTATTCTGCCTCCGTCTTTAATTGAAAGGAGCGCAGATGAGAGAAGGGCAAACTGATTCATGGAAAGCCTTTTGGTCCTTGATAGAGACCAGGAGTCTAGGTGGCTCTTGCTTTTTAGGACATGTGCTTCTGATGAGCATGGGGCATCAAGGAGTATTCTGTCGTATTCCTTCTTGTGATAGATTCCATATTTTGATGCATCAAAGGGAGTTACCCTTATAAGTTTTCTCTCCTCCTCATCAAGTGCTTCATTGAATGTGGAGAGCATCTTCAGCCTTCTGTCCTTTGATATGTCATTTGAGGTAAGCATTCCTGATTTTTGAAGGGATTTGGCAATAATGAGGGATTTCCCCCCTGGGGCTGCGCACATATCAAGAACATTCATGCCCCTAGCAGCGCCAAGAGATAATGCTGCAATGTAGGATGCCCTGTCTACATAGTAGTCGATTTTAAGTCCCTCAATTTTGACTTTATTCTCAGAGTTTTTTAAGAGCGAGTCTTTAAGGCCTTCCCATCTAGGCCCATAAATGGAAGCATAGTACATGTCAAAGGCCACGCTTGGAGGGATAGTCTTTTTTTTGCTCATTCTTCTAGGATGGTAGCTGTTTTTAGCCTTCTTTTGAATTGTTTTCAAAGATGAGCGTTCTATTTAGAATTCTCTATAATGGCAAAAGACAATAAAAAGCTATTGATATCCTCGTTTTTGGCTCAATTCACGCTTTCATTTGTGAGCCTCTCACTTGTTTTCTATCTGACATATAGAAACTTACAGCCGAGATCTGTGGGAATAGCATCAGCGCTTCCGGCTTTATTTTATTTTCTATCTTGTCTTTGCTATCAAAAAATATACCAAAAATGGAATGGTCATCAGAAAACAAAGATAGTAATTTCGCTTTTAGGGATGATGGTTTGCCTCTTTTCTGCAATTTTAAGTCCCAATGAGATGCTGCTGTTTGTATTTTTGTCCTTCTATGGTATTTTCCAGGGTCTTCTATGGACCAATGTTGAGGACATGCTTTCTGAGGGAAAGGAGAATAGCGAGCTAGCTAGGACTCTTTCCCACTTCAATGTAGCGTGGTGTTTGGGAGCAGCTATTTCTTCCATTCTATCAGGAGTCATAAGCGACAGGAGCCCAATTATGTCGCTATATCTATCGCTTCCGCTCTTTCTGATAACCAGTATTGTTGTTATCTCATCTAAGAGCCTCTCTGATAATAGAGTTTCAGCTGGAGACTATCATGGCATTCTTGAAGAGCCTACAAGCCTTAGGTACTTCAGCTGGATACTTCTGTTTTTTGTATATCTTTCTTTTTCGCTTATTACAGTCGTATTTCCCATCTATCTAAGTGAGGAATTGGGTTTTTCCGATACCCTAATTGGCACACTCCTTCTATTTAGGGGCTTATCCAGTGTGCTTTCGTTCGTGTTATTCTCGAGATTTCAATTCTATAAGAGAAATCCTTTCTCCATTTTGCTATCGGCTCTTGTGCTTATGGCAATCCTCTCTTTTATGGGAATCAACCAGAGTCCGATATTCTATGCCGTGCTTCTATTCTTCTATGGAATAGTCTTTTCGCTCTCTTATGTTTCCTCGATTTACAACTCGACAACGGGCGCCAAAAACAGGGTAAAAATGCTAACCATACATGAGTGCTCTTTGACCCTTGGCACTGTTTTAGGCTCATCTTTATGTGCGATAATATACGAAAAGTATGGCTTCAGGAGCATTACTGAGGCTTTGATGATTATGCTTGTTGCTTTTTTGATAGTAAGTATTCCGATTATGTATAGATTAGGTGCATTTAGAAGGACGAAGGAGGCGTAGTATGGGAAAGACTCTTACTCATAAGATACTCGAGAGCCATTTAGTGAAAGGCGAGTTGAAGAAGGGCTCTGAGATTGAGATAAAGATAGATCAGACACTTACCCAGGATGCTACTGGGACCATGGCATACCTCGAGTTTGAGGCATTGGCAATTGATAGGGTAAAGACTGAGCTCTCTGTCAGCTATGTTGACCACAATACCATCCAGGTCGGATTTGAGAATATGGATGATCATGAGTACCTTAGAACAGTTGCCAATAATAAGGGCATAGTCTTCTCTAGGGCTGGCAATGGCATCTGCCATCAGTTGCACTTAGAGAGATTCGCGCTTCCTGGAAAGACACTCATTGGTTCTGATTCCCATACTCCAACTGCAGGTGGAATTGGATCATTTGCCATGGGCGCAGGTGGCCTTGATGTGGCTCTTGCTATGGGTGGCAAGAGCTATAGAATAATCTCGCCGGAGGTTATTGGCATCAAGCTTACAGGAAAGCTTGATAAGTTCGTATCTGCCAAGGATGTGATCCTTACAGTTCTTGAGCACTTTGGGACAAATGGAAATGTGAACAAGGTCTTTGAGTATTTTGGCGAGGGAGTTAAGACGCTCAGCGTTCCTGAGAGGGCAACTATCTGCAATATGGGAACAGAGTGCGGAGTCACAACATCCATCTTCCCATCAGATGAGAAGACATTGGAGTTTCTCTCCTTTGAGAAGAGAGAGGAGGGCTTTACTGAGCTAAAGGCCGATGATGATGCCCAATACGACTCTCTTTTTGAAATTGATCTTTCAAAGGTCGTTCCTATGGCTGCCTGTCCTCATAGCCCCGGAAATGTCAAAAGAGTGAAGGACCTGGAGGGAATGAAGATCGATCAGGTTCTAATTGGATCTTGCACCAATAGCAGCTACCTAGATCTCAAGAAGGCCTCACTGATTATGAAGGGCAGTGTTGTGGATAAGCGTGTCTCCCTTGCAGTCGCTCCTGGCACTAGAAATGTCTATGAGAAGATACTCAGCGACGGAACTCTATATGATTTTGTAAAGAGCGGGGCGAGAATTCTAGAGTCTGCATGCGGATTCTGCATTGGCAATTCTCAGAGTCCTGGGTCAAAGGGA
>CANRIJ010000122.1 GCA_947630635.1 uncultured Spirochaetaceae bacterium
CTTGATCGTCCTTGTATTTCTGCCACTTAGAATGGTCATAATCAATAGAATATTTGGATCTATCAACGATAATGTCAGAGGCTATGCAAATGACTACTTCTTCTACCTATCGCTCTCTTACCCATTTCTTGCCCTCTATACTGCATTCACTGCCCTATCAAGGTCTGAGCAGAAGACAACCAGAACATTCTATGTGGCACTAATAATGAATGCCATAAACATATCGGGAAACGCACTACTCATCTTCTACTTCAATATGGGCCCTAAGGGAGCGGCAATCGCAACTCTCGTCTCCAGAATAGTAGGCGCATCAATACTCTTTATTCTTCTCTACAGAAAGAAAGAGCTATTATCAATTAGCGGACTATTAAAGGGACCAGTCAGCTTCTCGCTGATAAAGCGAATTGCCAAAATAGGAATTCCATCGGGCGTCGAAGGCTCGCTCTTTAATGTTGGGAAAATATCGGTCCTCTCTATGATATCTCCGCTAGGAAGCTCTGCCACAGCGATTAATGCCGTAATTGGAAACTTCAACAGCTACTCAAATATTCCCGGAAATGCCATAAATCTCGCGGCAATAACTGTAATCGGACAGTGTAGGGGAAAGGACGACTTTGACGATATCAAATACTACTCAAAGCTTCTAATCGGACTGGTATTTGCTTTCACTCTAGTCGTAAATACTCCCCTATTTATCTTTGCTCCTCAGGTTCTAAAGCTCTATGGACTCGAGCCATCAAGCATCTCAAAAGCCATTCCTATGGCAAGAATGTGTCTTCTGATGTGTTTCTTAGTATGGCCTCCATCATTCTCTATCCCGCAATTCCTGAAGGCAGTCGGGGATGTAAAGTTCATTATGATCACTGCGCTTCTATCTATGTGGCTTATAAGAGTCATGGGAGCCTATTTCTTTATCAAGGTTCTTCACTTTGGAGTGGAGGGAGTCTGGTATGCGATGTACCTAGATTGGATGCTTAGGGGAATTATATTCACGACTCGACTAGTAAAAGGCCGCTGGAAAAAGATAAGAGTCATCTAATTCAGTATCTCTGTTATCGCTCTCTCGACTCTATCTATCTCCTCAGATGACAGCTTCAGATCAAGTGCCTTAGCACTCTCTTCTATCTGAAAGGGCCTTCTTGCGCCAACACAGACTCCAAATAGAGTATGAGTGGATATCATATAGCTAAGCATTACTGCCGATAGCGATACGCCATAGGAGGAGGCTATCTCCAAAAGAGGAAAGAGCGCGCTGTTGATTTTTTCGATATTCTCTCTTGTGAACCATGGATCGGATTTCTTTGCCCTCCCCTCTATAGTGTCTTCTGGAGCTACATTTCCAGTGAGGAGCCCTCTCTCTAGTGGCGAATATGCCTGAAAGAAGACATCTTTAGAACGAGCATAATCTCCAACTTTCCCATTTGAGGTATCAAGGGGAGACCACTTATCCTGAATCATTATTGGATGCCCAAGCATTAAGTAGTCTTCTAGCTGCTTTATCTCTACATTGGACGCACCATATGATCTGATCTTGCCCTCCTTTATAAAGGCCTCAAGGGTATCAATGGTCTCATCAAGAGGATCCAAATCATTCTGATGGTGCGTTATAAGCACATCTATATAATCAGTCTTGAGTCGCCTCAATGATGCCTCTAGTTGGCGTCTCATCGAGTCTTTTCTCAGATTTCTGTATATTGTCAGCCCATCGCGCCTTATATGGACTCTAGAACCCTCCTCCTCCCACGTCAGACCGACCTTTGTTGAGAGTATTATCTCTTTTCTGCGCTCTTTCAGGGTCTCGCCTAAAAGCGTCTCCGAGAGTCCATTTCCATATGCCGGAGCTGTGTCTATCCATTTCACTCCCAAGTCCAATGCCATAGAGAGAGTCTCTCTGCTCTCCCTCTCATCAGAATACCCCCAAGAGTCTCCTCCGCCCATAGACCAAGTGCCAAGACTGAACGATGGCAAATCAATGCTCTTCATATCTCAATTATAGAGCCAGAGGGCACTCTGAGAATTGATTAAGTTTTGCTAAAATCACAAAATGATTTTGTGCTAAGGCAAAGGAACAGGATAGAGGGACTGTTGTTCGACAACAAGTTCCTCATTTCATTGACACTACCCTTAATGATAGACCTCACGCTCTCGGTTACCGTAGGCATGGCAGATACCATGATGGTTGCCCAGGCGGGAGAGGCTGCAGTATCAGGAGTCTCTGTCATAAACAACATACAGAACCTCTTGGTATACATACTCCAGGCCTTTGGCACAGGCGGCTCAGTTGTTGCTTCACAGCTGCTTGGAAAGGGAGAAAAGGAGAAGGCATCTCACTCTGCAAGCCAGCTACTGATTATCTCGCTTCTATTCTCAGTCTCTTTTTCTGCAATATTCCTCGTTTTAAGGCATCAAACAGTAAGGGTTATATATGGGACGCTTGAGAAGGACGTATTTGACTCGGCTATCCTCTACTTTATTCCAATTTTAATATCGATGCCCTTTTTGGCAGTCCAGACTTCCTCTGCAGCCCTTGCTAGGGCAATGGGAAAATCATCCATTACGATGTATGCATCGCTTATTGTAAATGCAATCAACATCGTCGGAAACTACATCCTTGTTCACTTCTTCTCTCTCGGTGCGCTGGGAGTAGGAATTGCTTCTCTGGCATCAAGGATTGTAGGTGCTCTTATCATGTTCATATTCCTACTCAATAAGAAGAGAGTCATCTACCTAGAGGCCCCATGGAAGTGGAAATTCGACTTCAAGATGATAAAGCTCATCTTCAAGATTGCACTCCCATCTGGAATAGAGAACGGCATGTTCCACCTAGGAAAGATATTGATCTCATCCACAGTCGCAGGGCTTGGAACTTCTGCAATCGCAGCAGACGCAGTTCTGAACAACCTTGCAGGCTTTGCAAATATTCCCGCCTCTGCTATCGGAATGGCGTCCGTTACCGTTATAGGACAATGCTGCGGAGCACACGAGTTCGACCAAGTAAGATACTATACGAGAAAGTTAATGCTTTGGGCCTACATAACCATGGGCGTACTTGGGATAATCATGTTTATAATCTGCCCATACCTTGTGGCAATCTACAACCTTAACCCAAATACAGCGACACTTGCACTTCAGGTCACAAGAGTAAACTTCGTTATGGGAGTAATATTCTGGCCATTTGCATTTGCATTCGCCAACGTCCTCAGAGCCACAGGAGATGTAAAATACACAATGCTCTGCTCATGTCTGTCAATGTGGATATTCCGTGTTGTGCTCTCAAGGATATTTGCTATAAATCTGCACTTGGGTCTCCAAGGCATCTACTTCGGAATGTATGCAGATTGGCTCTGCAGAATAGCCTGCTTCACTATTAGATACTCAACGGGAAAGTGGAGAACAAAGGCTATCGTATAGACTCTATTTCTTTTATTTTTCCCTTATCTCTACTATCCTCGTATATATGAAGAAAGCACTTATCGTAATACTCTCTGCACTCTTAATTGCCTCTTGCCAAGTAAGCGAGACTCTTAATGTAAGGTCCTCATCGTCAATTGAAAGCTCAACAAATATAAAGACTGAGGACTTCTTTATTGAGGTACTTGAGGACTTTGGAGAATTTCTGCCAGAGAACGATATGAGCATTATGGATAGTGCTATGAAGGGCTTTTCTGATCAGCTTGATAGATCCAAAAATACAGAGAGAGCCACACTTAGCATTGTCGGGCACAACCAATATATGGTCGACTTCTCAACTGACAATATAATTGCACTCATTGAAGAGCTTGGCGGAAAGGCGCAGAGTCTCTTCACATCTTCAAAAAACTCGATATCCTTCTATGTAGATATAGACAACTTTGAAGAACTTACAAGAATCGTTCCATTCCTGGCAGACCCCAACTTTGAAGTCTATGGCCCTCTATACAACCAGGGAACAAGCGAAGAGGACTATCTTGATATGATCTACTACCTCTTAGGAGAAGAGGGACCAGATGCAATAGAAAATGGATATGTATCAATTGAGATACATACTCCGAGTGAGATCACAAAAGTAACGGGAGCTCAGAAGAAGGACAATAACACTGCCCTCTTTGAGTTCCCGATAATAGATTTTCTGCTTCTCAATAAGCCGCTCTCGTTCTCGATAAGCTGGAAGTAGTTACTCTGATATCAGCTCAAATACCACTGTTACTGAGTCGCTTACTGTAACATCTCCAACATAGAATGAGCCAGATGAGGAAGGTGCGCTCTCTGCTGTATCCATAGCTGCTGATGTGAGCATCATCTTGTTTGCATATATGGGTGTCGCACTGAAAGAGCTATTTCCAATCGATAGAGTTCTTCCGATTTTGGCATTTACACCCTTTGCATAAGCCTCAGCCTTCTCAAGCGCATTCTGTGCAGAGAGGCTTCTGGCCTCCATTCTTTCCACGCTCTTATCCTTCTTATCAAGGGAGATTGACCCAACAGAGATTCCGTCTATCTTAGAGAGCTCTGATAAAAGCGCTCCGAGGCTATCAAGCTTCTCATCAGTGACTTCAATT
>CANRIJ010000123.1 GCA_947630635.1 uncultured Spirochaetaceae bacterium
TACTTTAAGCTTTCCTCCGACTGCCCATGCACCGAGAGCAGAGAAAGGAAGAGGACCTATTTCCTCCTTATAGTAGTCTGCTATTAAATCAAGCTGCTTCTCAAAGGCCTCTCCATATGGGCCTATCTCAATAAACCACTTTGGAGCGATCTCAGATCTGAGACCAACAAAGCCATAGAGGTAATCGCGAGTTATTATTCCGCCCTTTGTTGTGACATATGCCTCTTTGAGCTTTGGGTATCTTCTGATGGAGTCAGCCTCAAGAGCCAAAGAGAATTGCACTCTTTCGCTCCCAATGAGTGTAGATAGATTAATTTTGCCAGAGTAGCCCATCATAAATCTCTTTGAGAGCTTCTCAAAGCCATCAAACGCATAGTCGCAGCCAAAGGCTACATCCAAGTTCATGCCGACTTGATACCATATTGGGACAATGCCCTCTCTCAGTAGAGAAAGATCCAAGCCTCCATAAAGATATATCTCATTGGTTCCATGCTCTTGAATTACGGCTAAATCGCTCTCATAGAGTGTCTTTGCAAGATTGGTGTAGTCAAATGCTCCAAAGACGTCGAACTTCAGACCATGCATTATCTCAAAATAGAAGCCTGTCTCAAATGAAGCGGATAGATCGTTTTTAAATGCGCTTCCATACATAAGCCCATCTGTGAGGTAGCTTAAGTTCATATACTCAAAGTCGCTGCCCAAAAAGAACTTAGAGTCCTTTGACATATCAAGAGCGTATCTTGCCTCTAAGTCCAGCGTATAATCATAGATGATTCCAAGTGATATCAGCGATGATCCCAAATCCTTCTGGAATCCAATTGAGACGCCTGGGTCATAGGCAAAATAAGCTCCATACTTCGGATTGTATTTCATGCCCAAAGATCCAATTAGTCCCAACGAAACAGAGCCGAGAAGATCTGCGTACTCCAAAGTCGAGAATTTCAGAACCCCATCTTCGACAGTGTAATTGATGTTTCTGATTCTCTCCTCCTTTGCAATTGCCTCTAAGACCTCCTCCATCTCCTTTAAAGTAGCGTTGTCTAATGCTTTTCCCACATACCTTTGAAGATAGCGATTATAGCTGTCTCCCAAAACTGATGCATCAATGCCCTTAATTGTGTCTGCCTCTATGGAGTCATAGCTCTTAAACTCATCGCTTCTTCCTCCGAATTTCTCCTCTAGAAAATCGAATATGTCGCTATGCTCCTCAACGCACTTTTCACCTCGCTCCATAATCTCATCAGCCTTTGAGAAATTGAGAGTGGAGAAATCGCTTACATCCGGTACCAAGACCCAAGTCGCTATCTCATAATTGGGTTTGACATTCATAACTGATGGAAATGCCTCGAGCGCCCAGAAAGAGCCAGTTAGGGTATTCACTTCAGCAGGACTTCTATCTTCATTGGCATGAAGAGTATTTCCAACATCGACTGCAAGTATATATGTGGCGCCAAGCTCCTTAGCCACATTTGCTGCCATTATATCAACTAGGCCACCATCCATTAAAAAGGATCCGTCTACTTCCATTGTCGGGAATATGAGAGGAAGAGACATGGAAGACCTAAGGGCCTCAAAGAAATCTCCGCCAGAGAAGACGAACTTATCACCATGGGTGATGTCGCTTGCTATGCTTCTGAATTTGATGGATAGGTCATCAAAATCATCTACATCAAGAACTTTAGCAACGTTGTACCTTATAAAGCCATTTACCTCTTGGTCGCTCAAAAGTCCCGATGAGCTTCCAATCCCATCCTTTCCCATATCGACTATTAGGATGTTCGAAACCAAATCAGAATCCGGGAGATCGAAGCTGATGCTCCCGCTATGAAGATTAGTCTCCTTCACAAGTCCATTTATATCGTCAAAGAGTGCAAGATCCTCAAGCTCATCGCCCGTCCAGCCTGCTGCATAGAAGCCTCCAATAAGTGCTCCCATGGAAGTACCTATAACATAGTCAGGAACGATCCCCCTTTTCTCAAGCTCCTGTATAACAGGCACATGCGCATACCCTCTTGCTCCTCCACCGCCGAGTACGAGTGCAAACGTCTCTTTCTCCTCATCGGCAAAAACCATCGTTACTGTAGAAAGCAAAAGAACAAAGGATAAAACAAAGCGCTTAATAAGACTTCTCATATAACTCCCCAAACATTGTTAAAGCCACATGAGAATGATGTCACGTGGCAATTTTAATTTCAAACAGAATAGATTCTCAAATCTAGTTTTCGCTCATGATGTGAAGGATTTCTATATCTGTCTCCCTCATCCCGTCATGCCCTACTTTGCCAAATGCCTTAATAGTCTCCTCAATATCCTTTCCAACAAGTCCATCGTGGGGCTTGAATGAAGAAGAGGAGAGTGCAAGCTCAGAAGAGAAGATTGCACACTCCAAGGATGATGAGATCTTTGCTGCGCAGGATGCCTTTGCCCCATCGCAGACAATGCCACCAACAGTTGCAAGGGTATTGGAGACTGCCTGGGAGATATCACTGAGATCTCCTCCCTTCAAGAAGACTATAGCAGCAGAGACACCAGAGGCTGCAGAGACAGCTCCGCAGAAGGCAGATAGAGGCCCTATGTATTTTTTAACATGTACTGAGACTAAATTCGCAAGTATTACTGCCCTTATCTTCTCTTCTTCACTCTTATGCATATCATCTGCGAATTCACTCACCGGCACTGATACAGTAATACCCTGATTCCCACTTCCGCTATTGATTACAACTGGAAGAGAAGATCCGCTCATTCTTGCATCCGAGCCAGCAGCTGCCTTAGAGCGAGCTCTTATTCTGACATCACTGAAGTCATAGTATTTTCTCAGATTGCGCCCCACTTGGCTCCCGTACTCTTTCGCGAGACCCTCATCTGCAATTCTCTCATTGCACTCGATCTGCCATTTAATGAGGTCTTTTACATCGCTTATATCACCATCTTTCGCATACTCATATATCTGATCCATGCTAAGACAGTCTCTACACTCCGGAACATATTCGCCAAACTTTTCAGAAGAGGCTTTGTCTATTATCTTCTTTCCATTTAGAACAACGCTCTCGACTCTGTCGTGGCATCCTTCCACCACTGCTATAGCTTCATTCTTCTCGCCCTTTAGAATTGCCTCAATATATAGGCCGGGAACGCCATCGGCAAGCTCAACTGTGCAGAAGTCCCTCTCTAAGAGGCTCTTTGCCCTCTCAAGATCATCCTCATTAAGGGATGAGAAGACTTCAAGGGCCTCACCGCTTCCCTTTGATAGGCTCCCAAGCACAGCAGCGGCTTCTACGCCCTTCATTCCACCTGAGTTTGGAACTGTGACTGCCTTAGCATTCTTTAAAACATTTCCACTGCACTTAAGAGAGATATGCTTTACATCCTCGCTTAAATAAGATGCCGCAGTCCTCACTGCAAATCCAATTGATGCAGGCTCGGTACACCCTAGGGCAGTCTTAAGCTCGTCTTTTAATATCTTTGAAAAGCCATGGCACCTTTTATCCATAAAGATAGATTAAAGGAGGACTCAAATTTGAAAAAGAAGTATTTACTCTTTTTTTTCGTTATGAAGCTGTACGTCAATTACCTGGGGAGAGCCATTTTCCCCAATCTCTATTTTGCCTTCATCTGAGCTCTCTTTGGCATCCTCTCTATGAAGACCCTCAAAGAGCCAGATAATTGTGGTAATCACACCAAAGAATAGCGCAGTTACCGTCAATAGGGCGCCAATTGCCATTAAAGAGGGAGAGAGAAGGCTTAGATATGAATAGCTATAGGATCTCATTGTTACCCTGTAGCCCATGTAACTCTCATTGAATAAGGATCTTGACGTAATGGAAGGAAGGGCTGTGAAAATCATAGCAATTCCTACTGCAAAGAAAACACAAGACAAAACAAGAAAGACTATCCTAGCTGCTTTCATTTTAAACTCCTTTTTAATACATTAGTGCATTTCAAGAAGCGCTGTAACACAAAAATCAAAACTTCACAAAATCTATCAAATGTGAGGAATTCAAATAGAATGCATATTAAAAGCACCAAAAAGCAAAAACACTTTGCTCTCTGGACTTGCGCTATTATATTCCTTGAAGAGGAGACTATTTATGTGCACATGCGCAACATTCAAGGCAACAGATAGATATTTCGGAAGAAATCTCGACTATGAATTCTCATTTGACCAGAAGGTGACTGTAGTAAAGAGAAACTATCCATTCTCATTCAAGAGCGGACTCAAGATTGACCACCACTATGCAATGATCGGCATGGCATACAATGTATATGGCTATCCACTCTTTTATGATGGCATAAATGAGAAGGGAATCGGCGTTGCCGGACTCAATTTCCCTGGAAATGCATATTACAGAGACCCTATTGAGGGAAAGAACAATGTCGCGTCTTTCGAGTTCATTCCCTACATACTCTCACAGGCAGACTCTATGGAAAAGGCA
>CANRIJ010000124.1 GCA_947630635.1 uncultured Spirochaetaceae bacterium
CATACTCTCCCTCCTATGGTAAGCCTCTCTCTGTTCCCCAGGGGGTCATCGGGCTCTTCACAAGATTCGGAATGGATGTTGTTCTTGCTCATCCAGAGGGATATTCTGTCATGCCGGAGGTTGAGGAGATTGCCAAGGCCAATGCTGAGAAGTCAGGTGGCTCATATAAGAGAGTCGAGTCAATGGAAGAGGCATTTAAGGACGCAGATATCGTATATCCGAAGTCATGGGCGCCATTCTCGGTTATGGAAGAGAGGACAAAGCTTATTGATGATGGCAAATTCGAGGACCTTAAGGATCTTGAGAAGAAGTGCCTTGAGAATAATGCCAAGTTCAAGAACTGGACTTGCACTGAGGATATTATGAGCACCACTAAGGGCGGAAAGGCTCTCTATATGCACTGTCTCCCTGCAGATATCACAGGTGTCAGCTGCAAAGAGGGTGAGGTTGAAGCATCAGTCTTTGATAGATATCTCGTGCCGCTCTATAAAGAGGCATCATATAAGCCCTATATCATCGCTTCCATGATTCTTCTCTCTAAGTTCAAGGAGCCGTCAGATATTCTCATGAAGCTATTGAAGGAAGACAAGAAGAGAGTGATGACAGATAAATAGATTTGGTTTTATCAAAAATAGGGATGCCCAGTTATGAGCATCCCCGTTTTTTTGGCGGGTTTTATTTGATTCATGGCGTCTTAGAGGAGAATGCTATCTCGCGCCATGGATTGAAGACTTGGATATTAAGAAAAGCAATTAGATCGAGAAAGACTATATAAAAGAGCCACACGGCATTTTATTTCTCATTATAGAGGCCCTTTATAAATACGATGTTTGTTCTTCCAACATATTCAAGAGGCATATATTCCCTAATCCACTGATTGTATAGGTTCATATTGAAATCGGAAATTGCCTCAGTATCACCTAGGTGTTTTAGAAAATAGAAGCGATTTGCAGTGTCATAGGAGACATAGTCGAATTGGACAGAAACTCCATCTATGATTTTGCCATCTGGCTTCCATGAGTCCACAAGATCGATTGAATTGTCTCCTATGCATTCTCTCAGAAAACGCTCTAAGAGGGAGACTCTGTTTTTCTCGTATTCTCTCATCAGTTCAGCGGCTATTTCCTCTTCTTTATCCTTGAAGTGCTTTGAAAGAGTCTTTTCTTCAGTTTCGGTCATTTCTTTTTCCATGTTTTTCATCCTTTATAGAGAGGGTACATTGGCATTTTTCCTTTGAGAGGGGCTAAAGCGGCCAACTTTTGAGAGTGAGATTATATCGTATGATTGGGTCTTGCTATTTCAGAAATAAGGGGTGCTTCTTACACCCCTTATTTGGTTTTTTATTTAGTTTGCTCTTACTTTATATTCTCATCAGGGTTTAAAATTGCCTTTGCCTCTTGGTCCATTAGAATCACATTGTAGAATACCCTAAAGAACTCATCTGTCTTTGTTATTAGGTCCTGTGGCCATAGCTCGGGGTAGAGCTTAGCCCCTAGATAATAGATGCCTGGGAGTCTATTTATGGAGTAGGGCTCGCCTACAAATGAGTAAGGGGTATCTGGGGCGAGGATTACTCTATTCTCTTTTACAGCAGGAACGCTCTGCCATTTCGGATCTGTTGTGACCTCCTCATATGCATCCTCATCGCTTAAGAGGATAAATGTCGGATTCCACTCTGCAATCTGGTTTACGCTTGCCTCTCCCTTAAAGCCATAGGGAACTGCGTTTGCAGCTCCAACAAGGTCTAGAACCAGAGAGCCATATGAATCTGATGCAACAGGCTCATTTGGGTCATCGTCATCAGAGAAGTATACAGTCTTTGTATCCTCAACCTCGGCAGCTCTTGAGCTATATGCAGTAGTGATTGCCTCATAGGCCCAGTCATGGAGCTCTTTGCCCTTCTCAGGCATATCTAATACCTCTGCTAGGAATGTCATTGTATTTGGGATATTTCCAAGGTTTCCATCTACATATATGACTGGCATTCTGATAATGCTCTGAAGCTCATCGAGCCTCTTGGTGAGGTTTCCTTTGGAGTCTTCAGGCTCGCCGATTAAAAATGCTATCTCGGCCTTTGATGCGATGATTTTATCCACATCCAAGTCATTCTCTTTAATAGACCATGAACCCATTTCCGGAAGAGTTGTGAATGACTTTGGAAAATATACCTCTGCCTCATCAGAGAACTCCTTAGCAAGTCCTACCATCTTCTCTGGCGCGATTGCATATAGGTAGAGCTGAGTCACTTCATCAAGTGGATATATTGCCTTTGGGCTAGCGGGGACTGTAATGCTCCTTCCAATGGCATCGGTAACAGTCTTCTCGCCTCCGCTTGGTGTCCATGTCTCTTTAGTTCCATCTGCAAAGGCGAAGGTGGTCATGAGTAGCGCCAATAAGGCTATAAGTGCTATTTTTCTCTTCATTTCATTCTCCACCTATTAAGATAATAGATTGTTGCAAATAAATAAAAGGCGTGATTGAATTCTCTCTTCTAATCTTTTTAAGAGCGACTCTTTGAAAAGGCGAGTGTGCAATATTCTTACCGGGAAATCTAAAGAGCTGTGCCTGATATAAGATCTCTTTCTTTTGAGGCTACGCTCTTTTTTAATCTTTTTTCACGTTTTTGCTTTTTTCATGGCTATATTTCGACTATATAAGAGGTAATCTTCTCTTTTTGTTTGTTTCACTCATCTCGTTGGGTGAGAATCTACTTGTAAGAAGGAGGGGGAAATATGATATTCCTCACAGTTATAGCGGGTATTTTGGTAATAATAGCTGGTATTTGGTATCTTTCGGTTCCATCGCTTAGCTTCTTGGCTGTCTGCTGGATACTATGCGCATTGGTTCTTGTTGAGGGTATCGGAGAGATATTTGCCTACGCATCAAGACAGAAAAAGGCCTATTCTCAGTCTGGATGGTCCTTGGCCGCTGGAATCATGTCGCTTGCCTTTGGGATTATCATGGGATGCTGCAACCTTGCAAAGACAAACGAGCATCTTTTTATGGTTTACTTCTTTACATGCTGGATGCTCCTCATTGGAATCATTGCAATCATAAAGGGAACGGTAAAGGTTGGCTCTGGCGGAGCATGGTGGCTCACCATTATCGCAGGTATTCTGATGACGATCATGGGAATAATAGGATTTATCAAGCCAGCTGTAAATGGAATGGGCGAGCTTGTATATTTCGGAATCTCAGCCATCTTCGCAGGAGTTGATCTCATTACAGTATCTATTGCATCTGTTTAAGCTCCTATTTATATGAAAAGCTCCTTTTTTCTGTTAGTCTTGAGCTATGGAAAATGAGGACAAATCAAGGCTCTTCTCTAAAGTGAGGAAGGGCTCAGAGTATCTTCACTCCTCTTCGCTTGAGGAGAGAAATGAGGCGCTTCTCTTGGTTCATGATGCCCTATTGGAAAATAGGGCCTCTATTTTTGCTGAGAACAGGAAAGACATTGAGGAGAGCAGGGCCGAGCTCTCTCCATCGACTCTCAAGAGACTTGTTTTTGATGAAAAGAAGCTTGATTCCGTTTTGAAGGGCATAAAGGACTTAATTGGCCTCAAGGATCCGAAGGGACGCATTCTTGACAAGAGAGAGCTTGACGATGGCCTTATTCTTGAGAGAGTCACATATCCAATAGGAGTAATTGCAATGATCTTCGAGGCAAGGCCAGATGCGCTTTGCCAGATTGCCTCTCTCTCACTCAAGAGCGGAAATGGGATTATTCTGAAGGGCGGCAAAGAGGCCAAGCATACCAATAGGGCGCTCTTTGAGACAATAAGCTCCTCTCTGAAGAATACAGAAATTGGAAAGGACTGGATTCTTCTCTTGGAGACAAGGGAGGATGTTCGCCTCATGCTACAGCGCGATAAGGATATAGACCTTGTAATTCCCCGTGGATCAAATGAGTTTGTGCGCTATGTTATGGATAATACGAGAATCCCGGTTATTGGGCACTCAAGCGGAGTCTGCTCTGTATATGTGGATAAGAGCGCAGATCTAAAGAAGGCAGTAGATATCGCAGTTGACAGCAAGACCGAGTACCCGGCAGTCTGCAATGCAGCTGAGAATATAATCGTCCATAGGGATATAGCCTCAGATTTCTTGCCGCTTTTAAGAGATGAGTTTGATAAGCGCGGTGTTACCATGCACTCTGATAAGAGGGCGATAGAGTACACATCAGGCATTCCCCTCAAAGAGGAAGACTTGTCTAATGAGTATCTGGACCTTGAATGCAATGTTATTGTTCTAGACTCTCTCGATGAGGCTATAGAGCACATAAATGAGTATGGCTCGCACCATACAGATGCCATTGTCGCTGAGGATGAGG
>CANRIJ010000125.1 GCA_947630635.1 uncultured Spirochaetaceae bacterium
ATTCCCAGAACCTGAAGGATGGGATTTAAAGCCGGTAGGAATCTATTGAGGTAGTAGATTAAAAAAAAGACCACCGTATCTACAATGGCAATTCCCAATAGCATTCCGTAGTTGAGATAGATTCCCTTTCTTATCCCTTTCTGGGAGGAATTGGCAAGGCTGAGAATTGTATTTGGCCCCGGAGTAATAGCCATTAGAACCATATAGATCATAAGCTCAGCCATAGGATAGATATTATTCTTATTTGGTCCTTTTGTATGCGCTAAATACCCCTAAGAGAAACGAAAATTCATCCTCTCTGCTTTTTTTAAGGCTAAAATGCCGGCTTTTGTGGATTTTGATTTTATTCTTATTGCCTTAATTTATTGCAAGTGAATTAAAATAACAGAGTATGCCAAGGAAAATTAATAAGCAGGAGCGTAAGGAGATTATTGTCAAGGCAGCGCTCGAAGTCTTCGAGAAAGAGGGCTATAGAGATGCCAATCTCTCGACTATCGCTGAGCTTTCTGGAGTCAACAGACCCCTTATTTACAATATCCTTGGTGATAAGAATGCCATATTCTACTATGCAGTTAAGATTGTGACTGACAAGATGTTCAAGCGCTATAGTACGATGGCATGGGATGAGTCGCTTGGCGATGATATCAAGAGAATTGAGATAATTATCGATGATGTCTTGGATTTCGCTGCCTCTAATGATACGGCTCTTGCAAATCTACTTGAGTTTATGCTCTCGGAGAAGAAGAGGGGCGTTGAATTTGAGGAAATAATAGATAATAGGACAGTAAAGCTTCAGATTCTTCTCAAAAGGCTGATCAGAGACGGAATACGAACAGGAACGATTAAGAAATGCAACTATTCTGAGCTTGCAAAGAACCTCTTTAACCTCTTGGAGTCTATCTGCTTTCAAGTGGCATTCTTTAAAACCTATGATTTAGCCTCTGCTAAGAAGCTTATTCATTCATATCTGGACTTTTTCAAGGCTTAATATCTCTTCTTTGTTTGTAGTTTTTTCACATTAGGGACATTTTTTCTTCTCAGAGGATGCCGAGATGATTATCTTGAGCGTAGGACCTTTATCATTAGTGTGAGGCAAATATGGACTTTGAGAAATTCACTGTAAAGATGCAGAATGCAATTGAGAGTGCTGTCAATCTATCACAGGAGAGGCAGCATACTGAAGTTACTCCAGCACATGTTATCATTGCGCTTACAGAGCAGAAGGATGGAGTTCTTCGTGCTCTATTTGAGAAGCTTGGCGTTAGGCCTGAGGATGTTATTTCATCAATGGATGGAATAATAGCAAAGCTTCCAAGGACCTATGGAGATACGCAGAGAACATTCTCTCGTTCTCTTTCCCGGATATTCAATGCATGCTCAAAAATAGCATCGGATTTCAAAGACGAATATATTTCCGCAGAGCATTTTCTAATAGCTGTTCTTACTGATGAATGCCCAGAGAAGGATGCGCTTTTGTCTTTGGGAGTCACAAATGATGCGGTTTTGACAGCCCTTAAGTCTATTAGAGGCAATCAGCGAATAACTAGTCAGGATCCAGAGGGAAATTATCAAGTGCTCGAAAAATACTGCAAGGACCTAACCAAGGCTGCAAGGGAGGATAAGCTGGACCCTGTTATCGGAAGAGATGAAGAGATTAGAAGGGTAATGCAGGTCCTCTGCAGAAGAACCAAGAATAACCCAGTTCTAATCGGAGAGCCGGGAGTTGGCAAGACTGCAATTGTTGAAGGCTTGGCCGAGAGAATTGCCAAGGGCGATGTTCCAGAGACACTCTCAGATAAGCGCCTTTTGTCTCTTGATTTGGGCTCTTTGATTGCGGGGGCCAAATTCAGAGGCGAGTTTGAGGAGAGGCTCAAAGGCGTAATAAATGAGGTCACAAAGAGCGAGGGCAAGATAATCCTCTTTATCGATGAGCTTCACACTATTGTCGGAGCCGGTGCAAGTGAAGGCTCCACTGATGCATCGAATCTAATTAAGCCGGCTCTTGCTCGAGGAGAGCTTCATGCAATTGGCGCCACTACACTCGATGAGTATAGAAAATACATTGAGACAGATAAGGCACTTGAGAGAAGATTCCAGCCTGTTTATACAAAGGAGCCTAGTGTCGAGGATACGATATCCATCTTGAGGGGACTCCAGCAGAAGTATGAGCTTCATCATGGAGTTCGAATCAAGGACGAGGCCCTTGTCGCAGCTGCGACTCTATCAGATAGGTATCTTACAAACAGATTCCTTCCTGATAAGGCTATAGACCTGGTCGATGAGGCTGCTTCTCAGATAAAGATGGAGATTGAGAGCCAGCCTGAGGATATTGATAAGCTTCAGAGAAGAATTCTTCAGCTCAACATTGAGAAGCAGTCACTTCAGAGAGAGAAGGATGAGGGCTCTGTTGATAGGCTTAATAAAATAAATAAGGAGCTTGGAGACTTAGAGAGCCAGTTAAATGCAATGCAGCTTCAATGGCACAACGAGAGAGGCGCAATTATGGAGCTTAGAGAGAAGAAGGCTGAACTCGAGAAATTGCAGATTGCTGAACAGAATGCCGAGAGAAATGGAGATCTATCTACGGCAGCCAAGATCAAATATGGCGAGAAGCCGGATCTTTTGAAGGCAATTTCTGAGATTGAGAATAAGGTCAATAGCTATCAAGGCGATGACAGGAGGCTCTTAAGGGAGGAAGTCACCGAAGATGATATTGCTAAGGTAGTATCACTCTGGACTGGCGTTCCAGTTGCGAAGATGATGTCTAGCGAGATGCAGAAATACGTCGATCTTGAGAATATTCTCAGTAAGAGCGTTATAGGCCAAGAGGAGGCGATCGTCGGAGTCTCTAACGCAATTAGAAGAAACAAGGCAGGAATCGGAGACGAGCATAGGCCGCTTGGCTCATTCTTATTTGCTGGGCCCACAGGAGTTGGAAAGACGCTTCTTGCAAAGGTTCTTGCCGAGTTCTTGTTTGATGATGAGAAGGCATTGACCAGAATTGACATGTCTGAGTATATGGAGAAATACTCGGTGTCGAGATTAATTGGAGCGCCTCCAGGATATGTTGGATATGATCAAGGCGGACAGCTTACCGAGGTTGTAAGGAGAAGGCCATACTCTGTAATTCTATTCGATGAGATAGAGAAGGCACATCCTGACGTTTTCAATGTCCTTTTGCAGGTGCTTGACGATGGGCGTCTCACCGATGGACAGGGAAGGACGGTGGACTTCACAAATACGATAATAATTATGACCAGCAATCTTGGGTCTGAGTATATACTTCATGATCCGAAGAATGCCAAAGAAAAGGTAATGGATGTCATTGAGCACTCATTTAAGCCTGAGTTCATAAATCGTATCGATGATATTGTCGTATTCAACCCGCTTGGTGAGAAGCAGATTAAGGAGATTGTGCATCTGCAGCTTAAGGGTCTTATGCATAGGCTAGAGAGGCGTGGCTATAAGCTTGAATGGACTGACGAAGTCGAGGATTTTATTGCAGCAGAGGGCTATGATCCATCTTTTGGGGCTCGTCCTATAAGAAGATGCATCCAGAATAACATCGAAAATGAGGTATCAAAGGAGCTTCTTTCAGGCAGACTCTCCACCTCTAGGCCAATTAAGGTCGATGTCATAGATGGAAGGGTAATAGTAACCTAAATTCGCTTATTGATTTGTAGACCTCCTTCTCTTTAAGAGCTGGGGGCTTTTTTTGTTTTCTATAGCCTTTTTTATTATTGTTTAAATCAATTCAAAGTAAGTAAAATCCAATCTATGCTTGTTACCCTTATAAACGCCGGTGCAGTCATACTTGGCGGTTTTCTTGGCCTTTTGATGAAGGCAAGAGTCAGTGAGAACTTCAAGACTGTAGTAATGACAAGTGCTGGTATCATAACCATTATTCTTGGAATAAATATGGCCCTCGGCGGAACAGATATAATAATCGCTATTCTCTTCTCGTTGATATTGGGCGGTTTTATAGGGTATGCGCTGAAGCTTGAGGATAGGATTCTCTCCCTTGGAGATAAGCTGCAAAAGAAGAAGGGTGTTGAGAGCGGCTCATTTGGACGCGGCTTTTTAGATAGCTCGATTCTCTTCTGCTCTGGCTCTATGAGTGTGGTTGGATCCATTGCTGCTGCAACATCTGGGGACGGCACTATGATTTTAATTAAGTCCATTATGGATGGATTTATGGCAATTGTCCTTGCAGCAGCCTATGGTCCAGGGGTCCTCTTAAGCGCCATAGTGGTT